>JASHZC010000139.1 GCA_030042755.1 Vulcanimicrobiota bacterium
GCATGGCTGTTGCTGCGAGGTTTACGCACGCTCGAGATGCGCGTGGAACGTCACAATGCAAACGCACTAGCCATCGCGCGTGCATTGGAAAAGCATCCGCGAGTCAAACGCGTGTATTATCCTGGACTCGAAGCCCATCGGGGTCACGACGTTGCACGACGTCAAATGCGCGGATTCGGTGGATTGCTCAGCGTTGAAATCGACGGTTCGTTCCAAGACGCTCGCCGCGCAATCGATCGGCTCGCGCTCTTCCATTCCGCGGCCAGCTTGGGCGGCGTCGAGTCCCTGGTTGCGCAGCCGGCCGCGATGTGGCCGGACTCAAGCGAGCTGGCCGACGCGCGCGCGATGGGAATCATTCCGTCGCTCCTCCGCCTCTCGATCGGCGTCGAGCGCGCCGACGATTTGATCGCCGACTTGGAGTCCGCGCTGGCGTGAAGCCGTGGGAACCCGAGATCGGCGTCGACGAGCAACTTGCACGGCGCCTGATCTCCACGCAGTTTCCGGAGCTTGAAGGCGTGACCATTCGGCGTATCGGTTCCGGTTGGGACAACGCGGCGTACCTCGTCGAGGAACATCTCGTCTTCCGGTTCCCACAGCGCTCGATCGCGGCGCCGCTCATGGAGAAAGAACTCGCGAATCTCCCGCTGCTCGCACCCAAGCTGACCACGCGTATTCCCGTGCCGATTTTTGCGGGTGAACCGCAAGACGAGTATCCTTGGCACTTCAGCGGATACGAGTTGCTGTCCGGCGCCAGCGCGTGCTCGCGCGAACTCACCGACGAAGACCGGCTTGTCTTGGCAAGCGACCTGGGAACCTTTTTGCGCGCGTTGCACGACGTCGATCCGCGTCCTCTGCTCTCGGCCGGTCTGCCGCACGATACCATCGGCAAACTCGATCCGAAGCGGCTCGGCGTAGATGAATCGCCGCTCGAAGGCGAAGAACGCATCGTGCACGGGGATCTGTACGCACGCCACCTGCTTCTGGATACCAAAAAAAGGCTCTGCGGTGTCATCGATTGGGGCGATCTCCACTATGGATTGCCTGCGGTCGACCTTGCCGCCGCGCATATGATGATCCCGCCGCGATTCCACCACGCGTTCTTTGCCGCATACGGTCCGGTTGACGAGCGCGTCTGGCGTTTTGCTCGTTACCGCGCTCGACATCATGCTACATACACGCTCGAATACGCGCTCGCCGGAGGTGATCGAAACCTGCAGCGCGCATGCGAGATCGCTCGGGGGTACGTTTCCGCTTGATCTCTTTGGTCTTCGCCGCATTGGTTTTCGCACAAGCGACGGTGCAGCCCGCACCGTCGCCGTCCGTCACGCCTGATGTTCCGGTCTACGTCGGAAATCCGGCAACGCATTTCACCGTCGAGCCGCGCATCGAAGGTTTCGATCCCGACGGGAAAGCGCGGCTCTTGCTGGTTGCGCATTTCCTTGACGCGCAAAATCAGCCGACCACGATCTTGGCCAACAGCGATCTCGACTGGACCGCCGATCGCGGTCACGTGCAATGGCAAAATCGCATGCGCTACGGGTCTCCCGCCGCGTTGGTCCTCGTCGACACCGACGGGCCGATCGTTGCGACCGTGCATGCGAACAAACCGCCGTTGGGCACGGTCGTCGTGCACGCCGACACACGCGCGTGGAGGCAGCCGCGCGTCGTTGCGGCTGCGCTTGGGCCACACATGGTACAGATCGGCTGGTTCCCGCGCGCTGCCACATCGGTTCGCATCGCGCGGATCGACGGGCGCGGGAAGCGCGCCGCGCTCGCAACGTTACCCGCGGGCTCGTCGACGTATCGCGACACAACCGTCACGCCCGGGAAGCACTATCGGTACATCGTCGCTCGAGGAACCTCCGTCAACGAACTCGCCGCCGTCGCCGTGCCGGGTCCGCTGCCGATAACCGCGATTTCACTTGCATCCGGCAAGGGCATGTGGCTCTACTGGTCGGTCAATCCACTCGATGACAACTATTTTGGCAAGATGGATCCTAACGCCATCGTCGATCAGGCCGTTAAGGCCGGGCTGCACTACGTCGAGCTGCGCACTGCGTATGGAGCGCATTGGCAAATTACGCCCGAAGCCAAGCCGACGATCGACGCTATCATCGACGGTTTAGCGGCACACGGCATCGTTCCGATGGGTTGGACCGTGCCGCGTGAAGTGACCTTCGAGGACCTGTCTGCCTCGATGCGCACGATTGACTATCGCACGCCGAAGGGAACGCCGCTGCGAGGCATCGCGCTCGACCTCGAGCGCGGCGACGATTTTCTTGGTGCGGATCCGAACGGCTTGGATGCGCTTTGGATGTACGAGATGTATCTACGCGAGGCTGTTGGTCCGAATTACCTCATCGTCGCCACCGTCGAAGATCCGTTCTTCGAACATCTCGACGACACGAAATATCCGTTTCCACAGGTTGCTCGTTACGCGAGCGTCTTACAGCCGATGTCGTATTGGCGCATGATGGTTCGGCATACGACCCTCTCTCCGTCTGTCGTCGGCGACATGATGCACAGCGCGTACACGACGCTGCTCGCGGACGCCGGTCGAGCGATTCCGATCTCGATCGGCGGGCAAACGACCGCGGAAGGGCGGAACGGCTATCCGCCAGCAGACGAAATCACCGCGAGCCTCGAGGCGAGCAAAGCCGCCGGCGCAATCGGCGTGTGCTTTTTCGACTGGGATGGAACGCAGCCGTATCAGTGGAGCGCCATCGGCGACTACCACTGGTAGCGCATTTTGCCCTAAGGCACGCCGAGATAGGTGGCGAGATTTGCGCCGCGGTCGATTTCGACGTCGATCTCGCCTTTCGCTGACGTCAGAATCGTCGTTACTCCGGGTCCGTGTCCGGCAACGAACGAACGCCCATGCGAGACAATGCCGACGGAGATCGCGCCGCTGCGGTAGATGCGACCGTATGAATTGTCGGCATCCTTGATCGCGACGATGTCGCCGAGGCGTAGTTCGCGCAGCCCGTACTCTTCCGCTATCGCATCGTCGAACGTTTGAATGTCGTAATCGCCGCGAACGACCGTCGCCCGGCCGAGCCCCGAGCCCATGACCGCTGCCGGCACGATTCGCGCAACGCGAACGTGCAAGCGATCGCCCCGCATTTCCATGCCCATGCGAGCGAGTAGATCCGGATCGAGATTGAAGACCTTCACGTTCGGAAGATCGAGAAAACGCATTCCAAGTCCGCAGGACCACACGGTGATTCGATCGCCGATCGTCATGAGTCGCATCACGTCCGGCGCGAAGTCGATCAAAACGTGCTCGACGCCGCCGTGCTTTCCGGTGACGTGCCCACGCTGGCCCTTTGCATCGCCCGATGTAACGATGGCTTCGTTTCCGATGCACGAAAGAACGTTGAGCGTCGTGTTCGGCGCGTCGTCGGGATGCTTGACGGTAACGGCCGGCTCGATGTGATCGGCCATGAATCCAAAGGCCGAATCGCCGATACGCACGTTCGGCACGATACCGCCGACCGACGGGATGATAAACGGCTGGCCGTCGAAACTCACGTCGTACAGGCCGCTGTTGACCAGCATAGGCGCAATCTCGCCGGTTACGGCAGAAACCACAAGTTCTTCACGGTTGATGCGTAAGGACAACGGACAACCCCCGTTCAGGCGAGAACGATGCTGACGGCTCTCTATGCAGATTCGAAAACACTTCCGCTTTGAGGCGGCTCACACACTTCCGTACCACCAGGGAAAATGTTCCCGCGCACACGGACATTCCTACCGGCTCGAGGTGGCAGTGCGCGGCCCGCTGCACTCGGAAGGCCCCTCTCGCGGCATGATCCAGGACTTTGAGACTATTCGAGAGATCGTGCGCACCCAAGCGATCGACGCGCTGGATCACCAGAACCTCAATGATTTCATCGAAAATCCGACCGCCGAACACATCGTGATGTGGATTTGGCGACGTCTCGATGCGCAGCTCGAGGGCCTCGATGAACTGGTCCTTTGGGAGACGGTCACGAGCTGCGCCGTATTGCGCCGTTCCGATTTCGGGCCGAACGCGTAACGTTTTTTACCATGTTGCAGCTTTCCGAGATCTTCTACAGCATCCAAGGCGAGGGAACGTGGACCGGCACGCCTGCCGTGTTCGTGCGGTTGGCCGGGTGCAATCTCGCGTGTGATTTTTGCGACACCGATTATTCACTCAAATTCTTTGCCGGCGTGGACGACGTCGTCCGCAAGGTGCGTGAAATAGGCGGCGACTGCCCGATGGTGATTCTCACCGGCGGCGAACCACTGGCACAGGCGGAGACGCCGGCGCTCATCGACGCACTCCGCGCCGACGGACGCCGCGTGCACATCGAATCAAACGGGACGATCTTCACCGAGCTGCCAGATGACGTGTGGCTCTGCGTCTCGCCGAAAGAGCGCGTCGACCCGCGCATGGCAGAGCGTGCGGACGAGGCAAAATTTATCGTCGACGAGCGCGTGCCCGAAGAGCACTTGCCGATCTTTGCCGGTAAGCCGGTGATTCTGCTGCAACCCGAGGGAAATAAACGCAAGAATGTCGAGCTCGCGCTCGAATATGCGAAGGCGCACCCCAAACGATTTCGCCTATCTTTGCAAACACACAAGATGATCGGAGTTCGATGATCCTGTTAGTCGGCGCGGTTGCGCAAGAGGTGGATTGGCTCGGCTCGCGAGCGGACGTCGAGACGCTCATTTGCGGCCTCGGCCCCGTCGAGGCTGCAGCGCGGGTAGCGCGAGCGCTGGCAACGCGGCGTTACGACGTCGTCGTCAACGCCGGCATCGCGGGCGCTTTCCCCGGTGTTGCCGACGTCGGCGATGGCGTCGTCGTTGGCGAAGAACTCTTCGAACTGAATCTCGAGGACGGCAGTGCGATCGTCTTGCCGCCGGGCACGTTGGTGGCCGATCGCGTGCCCGCCGACACTCAGTTGATCGAAGCCGTCACGGCCTTGGGGTTCCCGCTCGTGCGCGGCATTACCGTATCGCGCGCTACATCGACCGATTCGACGGCTGCACGTCTGCAACAGCGTGGTGCTGAGATCGAAACGATGGAAGGTTTTGCGGTGATCCGCGCGGCGCAGCTCGCCGGCGTTCCCGCGATCGAGGTCCGCGGCATCTCGAACATCGTGGGCGATCGCGAGAAGAGCCGCTGGGATTTCGCCGCTGGAGTCTCAGGTTTGCGCAAAGTGCTCAACGCGACACTCGATTTGCTCCACACATCCCCTTCGTATGCCGACTGACGTACGCACGCACACGCTCGCATATTCGCCATGCCCTAACGATACGTACGTCTTCGCGGCGCTGACGAACGGCCTGCTCAATGACGCCCCGCCGGTGCGCGTACACTTCGCCGATATCGAAGAGCTCAACGATGCGGCGGCCCGGGCCGAATACGAGCTGACGAAAGTGAGCTACGGAGCGATCCCCTATCTTATGCGCGACTATCGCATCCTGCGCTCCGGCGGCGCGCTTGGTCGCGGTTGCGGGCCTCTGGTCGTCACGCGACCTGGTGCGGCTTCTTCGCTCGCGGGCGTGCGCGATCTACGGGTCGC
>JASHZC010000012.1 GCA_030042755.1 Vulcanimicrobiota bacterium
GCGAGAACGTCTTTTTCGGAAACGATGAGGTACTCTTTACCGTCGATCTTGATCTCGGACCCAGAGTACTTCGAATAGATCACCCGATCGCCGACCTTTACGGTCATCGCAAGGGTCTTGCCATCGTCGGTCACGCGGCCGGTTCCAACCGCCCGGACGACGCCTTCTTGCGGTTTTTCCTTAGCGGTGTCGGGCAGAAAGATGCCACCTGAGCTCTTCTCGCTCTGCTCGACGTGCTCGATGACCACGCGATCAGCCAAAGGCTTGAGATTCACGGAAACCTCCAGAAATTTTCGCTTTTATTGTGTTGGCACTCGCAGCAATAGAGTGCCAGCCCCGCAATTCTAGCAGAGGCAATACGAGACTGCAACCCTATAAGGCGAGGTGTGAGAAGGCTCCCGATCCGAGGAAAAACGCCAAAGCAAGCGAGCACGCAGCGGCGATCAGAAAAAGGCGGCTGGCCGTGCTTTGGACGGCCAAAGCCACGAAGGCCGAGCCGGCGGACAGAGCCGCGACGCCGGAGGCAAGAATACCGGGATCGGCGGTGTGATGGAGCTGCGACCATAGACCGAAAGCAGCTCCGACCCCCACCAGGACGCCTAATAAAGACGCCGACACACCGATGACTAACTCGGCGGGCATCTGAGCCGGATGTTCTTTCATCATTGAGCGATGGTAACTACGAGACCTGACAAGGAGCTTGAGATTGGCTGACAGCATCGTGGGAGCCATGACGACGGCCCGCTCGCTGAATTGGACGCGCATCGTTCGGGAGGCTCTCGTCGCAGGTGCGCTCGCGAGCGTCACGTTTATGACGTACCTGTGCCTCACGTTTGTGCTTCCGTCGCATCAAAGCGTGCTCGCGTTTTGGCAAAACATCGCCGCGGCCGCCATTGGTCCGCAAGCACACGCCAGCCTTCTCTACGCGTGGTTCGGGCTATTCGTCCACGTCGTCGTCAGCATCGCCTGGGCGGGTGGCTACGCCTATTTCGCGCAAACGCAACCGTTCGTCAACGCGCGGTTGGTAATTTCCGGCGCGGTATACGGCATCATCGTATACCTCATCATGCTCGTGCTGCTGCTCGGCGCGCGCGCGTCCATCTTTCCGTTCGATACGGCCACGGTCGCAAACGTCGTGTTTGCGCACGCGATCTTTTTCGGCGTGCCGGTTGCGTTTGTCGTCTCGCGCATGGAAGGCACCGCACACAGCGCAAAGAACGTCGCGTGATCGGCACGCTGCGTATTTCTCTGGAAGCGCTCACGCATAATGCAGAGGCGCTCCGATCGCTCGTTGGTCCGGAGCATGCTGCGTTCGTCGTTAAGAGCAACGCCTACGGTCACGGTATGGTGGAGACCGCGCTCTCGATCGAGCGTTTTGCCGCAAAGCTCTGCGTCTATTCGGTCGACGAGGCGCTCGAATTGCGCGATGGTGGAATTACCGCGCCGATTCTCATTCTCGGCCCAATTCCTCCGGCTCGGCTCGACGAGGCGATCGACGCGAACGCCGAAATTGCGCTCTGGGACGTCAAAGCGTTCATGCGCGACGTGGCGGCCGCTGCGCAGCGGGCCAGAAAGCGCGCAAAAATTCACGTCAAGGTCAATACGGGTTTGAACCGCCTCGGTATTTCACCGGACGATCTTCCCGATACCGTCGAAACGTACGCGCACGTCAGCGATCTCGAAATCGCCGGCATCTTTTCACATCTCGCAGCGGCGGAAGAACTCGACTCGCCGTACACGATGTTTCAACTCGGACGCTTTACCGAGGCATACGCGCGCGCCGAGCCGATTCTCGCGGCGTGCGGCGCACGGCCGATCCGGCACATTGCGGCGTCGGCCGCCGCGATGCTCTGGCCGCAGACTCGACTCGACCTTTCGCGTTTCGGTATTGCGCTGTACGGCTTGTGGCCGTCTGCACAAACGCGCGAAGCGATGAACGGCGACGGCTTTTCGCTCCGCCCCGCATTGGCGTACGAATCGCAACTCGTGCACGTGCGCGAAATCGAAACCGGCGAGCCCGTGGGCTATGGAACCACCTTTCACGCGCCGCGCCGGATGCGCGTCGGCGTGGTTCCGCTCGGCTACGCCGACGGCGTTCCGCGCGCGCTTTCGAACAAAGGTGCCGTCGGAGTCGACGGCGAGCGCGCCGCGATCATCGGTCGCGTGGCGATGAATATGTTCTGCGTCGATCTCACACGCGCGCCGCAAGCACGCGTCGGAACAAAGGTCACGCTCATCGGACGCGACGGCTCGACCGAGATCACCGCCGACGATTGGGCTTCCTGGTCGGATACGATCAATTACGAGATCGTTACGCGCTTACCGTCGACGCTCACACGCGCGTACGAGTAAGCGTTGTAACGTGTCACCCTGAGCTTGTCGAAGGGTACTTTGTCCTTCGACTGCGCTCCACTTCGACTCGCTCCCCTCGCTCAGTGTAGCTCCGCTCAGGATGACAAGGCTAGAGCACCCTTCGACAAGCTCAGGGTGACACAGCTCCGCTCAGGATGACAAGGTTACTTTACCGCGGCGATGGCGTCGCGCAGGTCGATCGTTCCTTCGTAGACTGCAGTCCGCACGATGCACGAGTCGACCGCGTTCGGCGCTAGCGCCTTGAGCGCACGCAAATCGTCGATCGTTCGTGCGCCACCATTGGCGGTAACCAATACTTCGGCAGCATTCGCGACCGCCGTCAGCGCTTCGATGTCGTACCCCTCGCCCATACCGTCGCGACGAATCTCGGTAAAGATGACACGCTTGATGCCCCACATAGCAACGCGCTTCACGAGTGCGTCGCGATCGATGAGGGCATCCTCTTGCCATCCGTGTGTTGCGATCTGCGTACCGCGTGCGTCGATTGCGGCAATCACCCGCTCGCCGTAGCGATTGATGATTGCGCGCGACGCGCGCTCGTCGGCGACTAACATCGTGCCAAGGATGATTTCCGCAGCGCCGGCATCGATTTTCTGCTGTGCCTTGTCGAGCGAGCGCGTTCCGCCGCCAACCTGCACCGGCACGCCGGCCGTTGCACAAATTTGCGCGATCACGCTCGTGTTATCGCCCGTACCGAATGCCGCGTCGACGTCGATAACGTGCAAGCGTTGGGCGCCGGCCGCGACAAAGGCTTTCGCCTGCGCAACCGGATCTTCGGCGTAAACCGTCGCCGTTGAAATGTCTCCTCGCTCCATGCGAACGCATTTTCCGCCGCGCAAGTCAAGCGCCGGAATGACGATCATCCGCGCAAACCGATAGGCACGTATGGTCCCGGGGGCGGCCCGCTATAGGTGGCCTGCGGACGAATCAATCGGTTGTCGTGAAGCTGCTCGAGAATGTGCGCGGTCCAACCTGCGACGCGGCCGCATGCAAAAAGACAGGTAAACTCATCGCCCGGAATGCCTAAATCTGCCAGCACCGGCGCGGTGTAGAAGTCGACGTTGGCATAGATCTTGCGATCCGGATGCTCCTTGGCAAGAATGCGCTGGCTGTGGTTCTCGAGTTCGCGCGCAATCGGATACCACTTGCTGTTGCCGACGTGCTCGGAAAGCTTCTTCGCAATCGCTTCGAGGTGTCTTGCGCGTGGGTCGCGCACGCGATATTCGCGGTGGCCCATCCCCATAATGCGATTACCCTTGGCAATCTCGTCGCGCACGAATTTTTCGGCCTTCTCGGGCGAACCGATCGCAACGAGGTTCGCATACGACGCGTTCGCAGCTCCGCCGTGCAGATCGCCGCTCAACGTTGCGATCGCGGACGTGACGCTCGCGTAGATGTCGGCCCGCGTCGACGCGGTCACGCGCGCCGAGAACGTCGACGCATTGAACGAATGATCGGCCAGCAACACGAGGTACGTGTCGATCGCGTCTTCCTCGATCTCGGTCGGCACTTTCCCGGTACGCATGTAGAGAAAGTTCGCAGCGTGCGAGAGATCGCTGCGCGGCTCGAGCGGATCGAGCCCGCGGCGAATGCGATCCCATGCGGCCAAAACCGTGGTCGTTTTCGCGATCAAATCGATCGCGCTATGCACGTCGGAAACGTGCTCGCCGTGATCGTTCACCGGGACGAACAGCGCGAGGCCGCTCACGATCGTGCGCATCACGTCCATCGGCCAGGCAGACTTTGGAACGGATTGCATCGCACCGACGAGCGGGCCGGGAAGTTCCCGGCGGGACGCGAGTTCGCGTTTGAACGCTTCCAACTCGGTTGCGGTAGGCAGGTGTCCGTAGAGCAGCAGGTGGGCGACTTCTTCGAAGCTCGCGTTCGGGGCAAGATCGTCGATGTCGTACCCGCGATAGGTAAGGCGGCCGATTTGGCCCTCTACATTACTCAGAACCGTGGACCCGACGACAACGCCCTCGAGCCCGCGATCGACAACCATACCAGTAGACAACTTTCCCTCCAGAACGCCCTCAGGCCGAACCGCGAGGGCTTAGGAGATTTTGAGGGGGCGGCCTACCCCGCCTTCCTACTAAAGTCGGAATGTCGGCTGCTATGCAACGTCCCGCACGTCACGGCGCGCGAGCGCGTATCCAACAAGCCGATCGACCAGCGCTTCGTACGAGATCCCGACCGCTGCGCATGCATCGGGAAGGAGGCTGGTAGGCGTCAGGCCTGGGAGCGTGTTGACTTCCAAAATGTGCGGGCGATTCTCTTTCGTAACGATGAAATCGGTGCGCGAATAGTCGCGCAATCCGAGCAAACGGTGCACCGAGAGCGCAATCATCTGCAGGCGCGCCGTGAGGTCTTCGTCGATCTTTGCCGGTACGATGTGCGTGCTTCCGCCGGGCCCGTATTTGGCTTCGTACGTATAGAACTCGTCGACGTTCGCAACGATTTCTATCAGCGGTAAAGCTTCTTCGCCCAAGATCGGGCACGTAAACTCGCGCCCGGCGAGATATTCTTCGGCCATGATCTGGCCGAACGTCTTGGCAGCTGAGATCATCGCGTTGGTCCATTGCTCGTGCGTGCGCACGATCTCGACACCCTGCGAGCTTCCTTCGAAACGCGGTTTGATCACCAGTGGAAGATCGAGCGAGCCGGGCAAGAGCGGCAACGTGCCGCCCGAAAGATCGAAGAGATCCCACGCAGCGGTCGGCAAGCCTTCCGCCGCAAGAAGCTTCTTCGTCAGATGCTTGTCCATCGCAATTGCCGACGACTCGAGGCCGCTTCCCGTGTACGGGACGCCGAGAAAATCCAACACGCCTTGAATCTGTCCATCTTCCCCGCCGGGCCCGTGCAACGCGTTGAACACAACGTCGGGTGCGATCTCGCGGATCGCATCGACGAAGCGTCGATCGTAATCGAGCGATTGCGCTTCGTAGCCGAGCGATTGCAGCGCATGCATGACGCCGGAACCGGTTTGGATCGAGATCTCTCGCTCTGCGCTCGATCCGCCCATGACGACTGCGACTCTAGCTTTCTTCTGCATGATCCCGCTTACGCTTCATCGAGGAAGACACCGACGAGGTGCACTTCCAATTGCAATTCCACGCCGAACCGTTCGCGGACCGTGCGGTGTACGCGCGCGAGCAACGTCGAAACGTCCTTGGCGCTCGCCCCACCGACGTTGTTGATGAAGTTGGCGTGGAGCGTGGACACTTCCGCGCCGCCCACCCGCCATCCCTTAGCTCCGGCCGCTTCGATCAAACGCGCTGCTTTGTCTCCAGGCGGATTACGGAAACACGAGCCGGCATTCGGCTGCGCGATCGGCTGCGTGCTCTTGCGACGAACCAATCGCGCCTGCATCTCGCCCCGTACGCTGCGAGGGTCTCCGCGCTCGAAGCCCAAGCCGACGCGCGCGACGATCGCATCTCGCGCGAGCGTCGTGTGGCGATAAAAATATTGCACCGCGATCGCATGAGGATTCGGCTTGCGGGGGCTCTGCACCCAAATCTCGCGCACGAATTCCCCCATCTCGCGATCGGTACCGGCGTTCATGCGCAGCGAACCGCCGACGGTACCGGGAATGCCGGCGAGCGACCCGATTCCGAGCGCGCCAAGAGAGGCGGCGCGTGCGGTTACCGCCGCCATCTGCGCCGATGCGCCGGCCTCGATGAGCACGCGATCGCCCTCGACCCGCGCCTCGATTGCCGCAAACGAGCCGCCAAGCCGCAGCACGATGCCGCGCAATCCACCGTCCCCGACGAGCACGTTGCTCCCGCTGCCCAAGACAAACCACGGCAACCTGCGCTTGAAACAGAGCGCCATGACGTCTGCGACCTCGTCTTCGCGCTCGGCCGTCGCCAGAGCATCGGCCGGGCCGCCGACTTTCCACGACGTGTACGGCGCAAGCGGTTCGTCGAAGTGCACGCGATCGCCGAACGTTTCGAGCAGCGCAGCGCGATCCTCGATCGTGAGCAGCGGCGCCGTTGCGAGCGCGTTCGTGAGGCTCACGCGGGAATGTCGGCACCGTTCTCGCGTCGCGCCAAGCGCGCCGCGACATCGGTGATGTTGCCGGCTCCAAGCATCAACACGAGTGCGCCACGCGGTACCTCTCGCGAAAGGCGCTCTTCCAATTCGTCGACACGCGCAACGTACGTTACCGGCGTTCCGAGCGCTGCAAGCGGTTCGCCGATCGATCGCTCCGACACACCGGGAATCGGCGGTTCCGATGCAGCGTAGATGGGCGCAAGATAGACGCGGTCGGCGCCTTTGAGCGCATCCGCAAATTCGCGAGCGAGATAGGCGGTACGTGAATAGCGATGGGGCTGGAAGGCGACGACGACAGGTCCGCGATGATACTGGCGCGCCGCAGCGATCGTCGCGCGAACCGCGGTCGGATGATGGGCGTAATCGTCCACGAGCACCATGCGATCGCTTCGCACCAGGATGTCGAAGCGTCTGCGCACGCCGCGAAACGCGTTCAGGCCTTCGGCGATGCGAACGAACGGCAGCTCCAACTCGCGCGCCGCGGCGATCGCTGCCAGCGCGTTTTGTACGTTGATTGCGCCCGGCACGTTCAGTTCGATCGTGCCCAAGCACGCCTCGCCGGCAATCACGTCGAATGACATGCCCAAACCTTGCGCGCGCACGTTGGTCGCTCGCACGTCGGCGCGCGGGCCCGACCCAAACGTCACCGTGCGAGCGCGGCGCTCCGATTCGACGAGCGAGGCGGCGAGAGGATCGTCGACGCCAATTATCGCGCAGCCGTCTTCCGGAAGCTTACGCAAAAACGCTTCGAACGCGCGCACGAGCTGCGGCAATTCGTCGTCACTTTGCAAGTGATCGTTTTCGATATTCGTCACGATCGCGATCTTTGGATCGAGCAGCGCGAACGAGCCATCCGATTCGTCGGCTTCGGTGACGAACCACGGCGAACGGCCATCGCGCGCGTTGGTGTCTTGAGCGCCGTCGATGCCTCCCAAAACCAAACTCGCGTCGATGTCTGCGGCGCGGAGTACCGTCGCCATCATTGCGGTTGTCGTCGTTTTTCCATGCGTGCCGCAAATTGCGATGCCGCTCCGGTTTCGCAGTAATTCCGCCAGCATTTCGCCGCGGTGCAATAGCGCGATACCGCGCCGCTGCGCGGCCACGTATTCGGGATTACGGCGATCGATAGCGGAGCTCACGATGACCGTGTGCGCCTGATCGACGTTCGCGGCGTCATGGCCGATGCGCACGTCGGCGCCTTCCAAGCGCAGCCGAGCGATCAGTTCCGTCTCCCTGACGTCCGAACCCGAAACGCGTTGTCCGCGCGCCAAAAGAATGCGCGCGATCGCGCTCATGCCGATCCCGCCGATGCCTACGAAGTGCCAGGTTTTTGCGCCCTGCTCGTGCAGTGCCGTCACGCTCGCTTCTTCCGCATAATTAAGACGTCGACCCGGGCGAGAATTGTCGCAAGAGGGTCCTCAGCGAGACGTCGTTCGGCTGCTCTCTGCATGGCTCCCAGCCGGTCCGGCCGCGATGCCTCGACAAGGATTGGCCCGAGCTTGCCGGCGACCAGCTCGCGATCCTCGACGACGATCGCCGCCCCGTCCCGCGCAAAGGCCACGGCGTTCGCCGTTTGGTGATCTTCCGCCGCATGCGGATAGGGGACGAGAATCGCAGGACGCCCGGTGGCCGCCAATTCCCCGAGCGTCGACGCTCCCGCCCGGGCCAAGACGAGATCGGCCGCCGCATACGCATCGCCCATGTCGTCGAGATAGGGACGGACCACGTAGCGATGGCTCTTGTCATCCTGAGCGAAGGCGCGAAGCGCCGAAGTCGAAGGACGGCTGTATTCTTTTTCGCCCGTTACGTGGAGCAGTTGCCATCCATCCGGAAGACCGTCGCTTCGAACCAATGTCTCAAGCGCATCGTTGATCGAACGAGCGCCCTGACTCCCTCCCATCGCCAGCAACGTCCGTCGCGCCGGTGAAAGGCCGAGACGTTCTACGGCAATCTCGCGAGACGGCAGCGCGCGCAGTCGAGCGCGAACGGGAATCCCGGTGTCCACGTATTTTCCGGCAAAGTGCGTATCGGCTTCGTCGAATGCGCCCCACACCTCGTCGACCAGCGGTGCCAACAATCGGTTGGTGAGTCCGGGATGCGCATTCGGCTCCAGCAACGCGATCGGAGCGCGCAGTCGTCCGAACGCACGCAAAATGCGTGCCGCAACGACGACCGGAAAGCAAACGTAGCCACCGGTGGCAATCACGAGGTCCGGTTTGCGACGGCTGAGTTCCCGCATCGCCTCGAACACGCCGGCTGCATTGACGAACGCCGTCGCCACAAAACCGAACGAAAGTTTACGGGAGAGGGCGCGACTGCGTACGGTCGCGAGCGTGTAGCCGGCGCTCGGAATGATTTTTGTTTCCAAGCGATCGGCCGTTCCGATAAACGTTATCTGCGCTCGCTCCTGGAGCGCTT
>JASHZC010000140.1 GCA_030042755.1 Vulcanimicrobiota bacterium
AAACGTCACTCGCGTGCCTCCAACCGCATCTGCGTGTTCCCGAAGGTCAGGACGTCACCCGAAACGACGCGCCGCGCGCCCGTCGCGCGCTCTCCATTGACGAACGTTCCATTCGTCGATCCCAAATCGTCAACGACAGCGGCGTCGCCGTCGATCTTCAACGTCGCGTGATTGCGCGATACGCTCGGATCGACGAGGAAAATATCGCTCTCCTCGCTGCGGCCGATCGTCGCACTCTTGTCGATGAAATAGACGCCGTACGCGGGGACGCCTTTGAGCATGCGCAAGTGGAATCGCTTGGGTGGCGTGGTTGCGGGTGCGCTAGGAATCGAGATCGTGACGTCGCTTGCAACCGCGACGTCGGCGAGCCCAGGCGGTATGCTTTCGCGTAACACCATCTCGACATTGGGGCCACCGTCGAAGAAATACACGCCGACCCGCGCAGCCATGTCGCGCAACAGCTCGGCCCACTCCCCTTCGAGATAGGTACGATGTTCCGACAGACGCGCGAAGTCATCGGGGTTGACGTATACGAGATACGAACCCGGCGCAAGCAGATGGCCATCGTCGCCGCGAGTGCGCGCTTCCATCGTCGCGACCAGTTTGCGCGCGATCTGCGCGGGCTCCAGATCGCTCGGAAACGTCTTGGCAAACGTGCGTTCTATGAAAGCCGCACATGCTTGCTCGATCCGTGCAAACCAACTCATGGCGTTTCGGGTTACCGGCGCTCCAGTCTAGCGATAAAAAATCCGTCACGACCGTCCAATCCGGGCGGGACGAGAACGTCACCCTCCTGAGTAATGAACGGTTCAAACGCCGCGGGAATTAACCCACGTTCGAAGTTCTGCCGGGCCCGGAACCATTCAACAACCTCGACCGTCTCGCGCGGATCGGTCGAGCACACCGCGTAGACGAGCGCTCCGCCTTCATGGACCGCCGGGGCCAGCGCCTCGAGCAGGGCCCGTTGCGTCAGGGCTAGGCGTTCGCCGTCGCCTGGCTGCTTCTTCCAGCGCGCCTCGGGGTGCCGGCCGACAACCCCGAGCCCCGAGCAGGGCGCATCGATCAGGAGCCGGTCGAAGCGCTGCCCGGGCGGCAGAATGGGCTGCGAAGCGTCTCCGACTATGACGGCAGCGGCCATTCCGGCCTGCTCGAGCCTGGCTTGCAGGACGGCGGCTTTACGGGCGTCCTGGTCGATGCAGAGCAGCGTTCCGTCACCCGCCATCCGTGCACCCGTCTGCAGCGCCTTGTTCCCGCGACCGCTGCAGACGTCCCCAATCGATTCGCCGGGCTGCGGGTTCAGGATCGCAACCGGCATCGCCGAGCTCTCGGATTGCACCCACCACGCGCCCTCGGCGCGGCGTTCGTGCGCCAGGACGGCGGCCGCATCGTCGACCAGCAACGACTCCGGCACGAAGGCTGACGGGGTAGTTCCGATGCCTTCCGCATCAAAGGCCGCAGCAATCTCGGCGGGCGTCACGCGCAGGGCATTGACGGTTACTGCAGCCCTGGCGGGCTCGTTGACGGAAGCGCAGATCCCTTCGGTCCGCTCTCCGAACGTCGCCGTCCACTGTCGGACGAGCCACGTCGGCAGCGAGTACCGCGTACCGAGGTAGTCATCGTAGCTCGCGAACATCTCGGGCGTCGGATCGGGTGGGCGATCGCGCAGAAAGCTGCGCAATACGGCATTGACGAGATTCCCGACGCCGCGGTGTCCGTACCGTTTGGCGAGATTGACGAACTCGAAAACGGTTGCGTGCGAATCGGCGCGCGTGTAGACCAGTTCGAAAACGGCTATGCGTAAGATCTCGCGTGTCGCAGCCGGCAACTGAGCCGCTCGATCTCCGATGAACGGCTCGAGATACCAATCCAGCGCGCGGCGCATCTTGATCGAGCCGTACGCGAGTTCGGTGGCAAACGCACGATCGCGAGCGTCGAGCTTGGCTTTGCGGACGCGATAGTCGAGAGATTCCTGGGCGCCACGCTCCGGACCGGCGCCCGGCGCGGCGAAGACGTCGCGCACCGTCTGGAACGCGACCTCTCGGGCCTTCACGCTCGCTGCCGATCTTGGCGCGAACGCTGATAGGCCTCCCAGGTCATGCGCCCGCGATTCGGCGCGATGAGTTCGTCGATGGCGAGCTCACCGTCGTCCAAATGCGCCCGCAGGAGTTTGATGTCTTCGCCGTCGACATTTGCGCGCGCGCAGGGCGCAGGCGCATACGCGCGCACGACATTTACGATGCGCTCGGGCGTCCAGGACCAATCGATCTCGAGATCGTCTTTGCGAATCGGTCGCGTCACACTCGGCTCGCCGCGTTGCGGACGATGCGGGAGCGGACCGCGATGCGCGAGTTCGATTGCTTCGCCGAGCAAATCGCCGCCGAAGAATGCAAGGCGATCGTGCAGCGTTCCGTAGTTTTCATTTGGATCGATCTCGACGCGCTCTTGAAGGACGATGTCTCCCGTATCCATGCCGGCGTCCATCAGCATGATTGAGACACCGGTAACCGTCGCGCCGTCGCGCAGCGCACTTTGAATGGGCGTCGCTCCACGATACTTCGGAAGGAGCGAAGGATGCACGTTGAGCGCCCCAAGGGCCGGCAAATCCAAGATCGTCTTCGGCAAAATGCGGCCGTATGACGCCAACGCGAACACGTCGTACCGTTGGTCCGATATCTCGGCTGCAAACGCTTTGAGTGATACCGGTTCGTACACGCGGAGCCCGAGTTCGCGGGCTGCAGCCTTCACTGGGGTCGGCTGGAGCTTGTGACCGCGTCCGGCGGGCCGGTCTGGTTGCGTAACGACACCCGCAAGATCGGTCTTCGCGGCGGTGACGTGAAGGCTTGGTACCGCAAATGCGCTGGTCCCAAAGAAGAGCGCGCGCAACTCAGCTTCCCTAGAACGCTTCGGCGGCCGCGGCCTCGGCGATCTCGTGCTCCTCGTGCGTTTCGGGCTTGCGCACATTCCTTGCCTTGTCGAGGTACAGCACGCCGTTCAGATGATCGATCTCGTGCTGCAAGCATTGCGCGAAGAGGCCTTCGCCTTCCAAACGAATCTTTTGTCCGAAGCGGTCTAATCCGGTGACCGCAACACGCTTGAAGCGCGTAATCTCGCCGACGTACCCAGGTACGGAAAGACAGCCCTCGGTCAATTCAACTTCTTCCTCGGCCAGCTCGATCTTTGGGTTGATAACGACAGCTGCCTCGTGCTCGTCGTCCTGGACGTCGATGACAAAGAAGCGTCTCGACACGTTGACCTGCGGCGCGGCAAGGCCGACGCCGGGCGCGTGGTACATCGTCTCGAACATGTCGTCGATCAACTGCTGGAACAGCGGGTCGGCGATCTCTCTTGGATCGACCTTCTTTGCCACCTTACGCAGTGTAGGATGACCGTCCGTGATGATCTCGCGGATGTAGGGCATGCCGCCCTATTCTACACCAAACGGCGCTCGCGCCTCCGCGCGTCTATTGCGTCGTAAAGGTTGCGCCGGGAATCTTCAGCGGCGTGCAATTCGTCGAGAGATTGTTCAGTCCAACCTGAAGCGTTACGGCCGAAGGCAATTGCGCGATCAGCTGAACCTGTTCGTAGACAGGATTCGGAATCGTCGTCGCGGCGGAACCGGGCGGGAGCTGGCTGGCCGCGATCGGCGCAAGCGTATTTGCGGTGTATGCGGTTCCAGCGCTGTACGTCAGCGTAAGGTCCCAGGTGTAGTTCGGGAGTTGTGAGTTCAACGCAATCACGAGCTGCTGCGTGGTGGTCGGCACCGCCGTTGCGCCCGGTGCCGGATAGACGAGCTGGTAAGCCGTCGCCGGCGATGGATTGCAGGTTGGTCCCGGAGTTGGTTGGTTAAAGGTCGTTCCACCGCCGCAGGCAGCAAGCGCGCTCGCGCATACTACGAAGGCCGCCCCGGCGAAGATCGTGCGCGGAGTCAACATGCCATCATCCTAGCGCTATTTCTCTGGGCACGGAATGAGAATCATCAGAGAATGTACCCGGATAGGTCGGCATTCTCGACGACGTCCTTCAGCCGATCGCGCACGTAGGCTCCGTCGATCGTTATGGCCCCGCGTTCCTCGGGCGCCGCGTAGCTGACGTCCTCCAGGAGGCGTTCGAGAACGGTATGCAGCCGCCGCGCGCCGATGTTCTCGCTCTGCTCGTTCACTTGCATAGCGAACCGTGCCAACTGTTCGATTGCATCCTCGGTAAATGTGAGCATGACGCCTTCGGTCGCGAGCAGCGAACGATATTGCTCGATCAGAGCATTCTTCGGCTGGGTGAGAATCGTCTTGAAGTCTTCCGCGGTGAGCGAATCAAGCTCGACGCGAATCGGAAAGCGGCCTTGCAATTCGGGAATGAGATCCGACGGCTTGCTGATGTGAAACGCGCCCGCTGCGATGAACAGTACGTGATCGGTCTTGATCGTCCCATGCTTGGTCGTAACGGTCGAGCCTTCTACGATCGGTAGAATGTCGCGCTGTACGCCCTCGCGCGAGACGTCTGGGCCGCCGCGCGCGCCTTCGCGTCCCGCGACTTTATCGATCTCGTCGATGAAGATGATGCCGTCTTCGCCTGCGCGGCGCAGCGCCTCGCGCTTGACGGCATCCATGTCGATCAATTTATTGGCTTCGTCTTGAGCGAACATGCGGCGCGCTTCGGCGACCGTTACCCGCTTCTTGGTGCGCCGCTTGGGAAGAATTCCGCCGAGCATTTCGCCAAGGTCCGCGCCCTGATCCATGCCCCCGAGGACGCCGATCGGTACGCTCGGTGTTTCCTCGACTTCAACCTCGATGAGGCGCACGTCGTAAAATCCGCGCTCGATCTCGGCGCGCGTTTGCTCGCGAATGCGCGCCACATCGCTTGGCGGCGCTTGCGGGGCCTGCGCTTGCGGCGGTGGTGCAGTGTTGCCGAAGATCGATCCGAGCGCCGCACCGAACGGGTTGCTTCCCGGCGCATGTCGGGGTGCCGTTTCCGGATTGAGCACGTCGATCAGCCGTTCGACCGCTGCCTTCTCTGCTAAGTCCGCCACCTCGCCGCGGCGCTCTTCGGTTACCATGCGAATCGAGGCCTCGACCAGATCGCGTACCATCGATTCCACGTCGCGGCCGACGTAGCCGACCTCGGTGTACTTCGTCGCTTCCACCTTGACGAACGGCGCGCCGACCAAACCTGCGAGGCGTCTTGCGATTTCGGTTTTTCCAACGCCGGTCGGCCCGATCATCAAGATGTTCTTCGGCGTAATTTCATCGCGTAA
>JASHZC010000141.1 GCA_030042755.1 Vulcanimicrobiota bacterium
GGCGAACCTGTCGCGGACATTCACGTGCAGCACGCGCGACTGCGCGGAATCGCGGTTGGGCCCGACATCGCTCTGCGTGCTATCGATGAAATTCCCGTGCTCGCCGTGGCTGCCGCGTTCGCCCTGGGACAGACCACCATTACCGGCGTGCGCGAGCTACGCACGAAGGAATCCGATCGCGTGGCTGCGATCGAAAGGCTCCTGTCGGCTGTCGGCATTGGCGTAAACGCCGCTCCAAACGGGCTTACGATCGCTGGTGCAGATCCACGAGCAAGCGGCACCACGGTCGACACGCACGACGATCACCGTATCGCGATGGCCGCGGCTACATTGGCTGCGGGCGCCGGCCGATTACAAATCGATAGCGATGCGAGTATCGACGTGAGTTTTCCATCTTTTCTCGAGACGTTTGGGAGCGTACAACGCGCGTGAACGAGCATCCGGCGTACACCGCCGATGAATTTGAAAACGAGGCGCACTACCTCGATACGTTGATTTGGGAAGCGATCGTCGTCGTTCCGGGCTCGAACGTATTGATTTGCGGATATGGGCCGGACGGACAATACGTACGGCGCGCGCGAGATGCCGGGGCGAACGTTACCGTGATCGAGCACCGCATCGAATCGATCAATCGCTTTTCAAAGCTCGACGCCAAGCTCTTGCGTGGAAGCACGTCGGTCATTCCAGCGCGAGAAAACACGTACGACCTCGCGATCGCGTACCACTATTTACACGAGGTCGACCCCTTCTTCCACACGCAGGTTCTTTCGGAACTCGCGCGTGTGGCCCGCCGCGTCGCGGTAGTCGAGCCCGCGCCGCCGTCGGATCCCCTCGGCAGGCGGATTGCGCTGCTGTATTCGCAAGCAAAACGTGAACTCGGACAATTCGAATATTATCAGCCGCTCGAACACTGGAAAAAGCTTTTGCAAGGCGTGAAGGCCGATGTTTCGCAACACGTCTTCGCGTTCGCCAAGACCCCGCCGCGCGAATATCTCTCAGATACCGTGGCGCTTCTGCTCGATACGATCGAGATCGAAGCGGCACCGCGCGAATTCATGACCGAGTTGCGCGAGATCGCTCAACGTTCCGACGCGCAACTTCTTCCGCCGCCGCGCTTCGTACTTGTGGGAGCGGCTGCAGGCGAGTTGCTAGCGCCGAGCTTCACGCCACGCATACCGGCGCGTCCGGCACCACCGCCCACCGAAGAGATTCCTATTCCGGCCGCCGTCGGTCGGCGTCGTCGTGGTCGCCCAGTAGAGGTCAACGCCGACTCCGGCTACGAGATGCCGCCGGTTGAGAACACGGTAGCGCCGGCCGCTCCGCAAACGAACGAACCTGCGCCCGAGGTCAAGCCGGCGCCCAAGACGGCACCCGCCTCGTCGCCACCAGCCCCGCCTGCATCACCGACGCCTACGCCAACGTTCGGAATGCCCGGGCTGCCGTTTGGGGCACCACCGCCGCCTGTGCCCGGCTCGTCCGGACCGCCGGCTGCGCCGTTCGGCGTGCCGTTCTCCGCACCACCAGGTGCCACACCACCGCCGCCCGGAGGAATGCCGCCGACCCCCGGCTGGCAATGGGAACCGCCGGACGGAACGCAAAAACCGCCTCAGCCTTAGCGGCCGGGAACGATCGTCTGAAAGATCTTGATTGCGGCGTTGATGCGCATCAGCGCATTTTGAGCGCGTGGCAGCAGCGTTTCCGCCGCATCAATCGTGCGCTCGATCCGAGCACCGGCCTCTTGCGCCATATCGATCTTGATAAGCAACAATTCGCTTGGGCGAACGGCCTTCGCATGGCGCATCACCGCGCCGGCGACAAAAACGACTTTCAATCCCGCGATAATCACGAGTACGACCGCCGCAACGCAGCAGGCTATCAGAAACCAGATCGACCACGACCCGGCGTACATAAGCGCTTAGGCGGCCGAATCGCTCGAAGAGCTGCCGGACGACTCGCTTGACGTCGAGCTCGGCGACGTCGAGGAGCTCGATGAAGTCGACGAAGCCGACGAATTCGAACGCGAATCCGTCACGTAAAAACCTGAACCTTTGAACACGATAGGCGCGGGATTAAACACGCGGCTCATCGTGGTGCCGCCGCAATGCGGGCATGGCTCGGTGTGCGAGTCGTTAAATCCGTGACGGACTTCCGTCACTTTGCCACACGTGGCGCAGCGATAGTCATAGAGCGGCATACGCGTTCTTTTATACCAAGGCCTAGCAGTCTCGGTCAATGACTGCTAGGGCATTAGAAGTCAGCGAGCGCTCGGTCACCGGTTCGATATTCGACCAGCCCTTTGAAATGGAGCAGCGCTTCGTCGAGGCCTCGTTCCAGGCGCTTTGCGTGCTTCCACGCATCGACCAAGGCGCCAACCCGGCCCCCATACGACGGGTAGCTGAATTTCAGATGGAGCTTGGCTCGGGAGGTCTTGCGCTCGATGCGGAAGTCCAGGCGCCGCCGCACGGAAAACGCGCCGACGAGCGACAGATGATAGTTCGTAATGAACGAGTCGACCTCGTAGATCTGCTCTTCGTCGCCCGGCAGGCTCGAGCGAACGAGAATTTCTGATCCCACGTGAAGCGGAGATGCCGAATCCGCAAGCGTGGCGCTGCGCAGGAATGGGAGCCACACGGGCCACTTTTCAACGGCACAGAGCAGCGCGAAGGCCTCTTCCACGGGGGTCTCGATATCCAAACTCGCGCTGAACGACCGTAGCCCGGGTTGGGCGTGGGCATCGGTCACGATCGCCATGGACCGACAGCTTCAAGAACCCAATCTATAGCGCCTGCTAACTTGGCGAGCCCCTAGCGGTTGTGGATTGCGGGGACAATGTGGATAGCTCCCGACCCGCCGGCGACTGCGAAGGCCACCAGCGTGCGAACGCCGACCGGCAACGCAGCCTCGTCGATGCGAAACTCTGCACTATGTCCCGAGTGCACGGCTCCCTGCGCTTCGTTGCGAATTCCGAGCCGGACGTGCACGCCGGGAACGCGCTGCGCAAAATACGCGAAATCTTCCGCGCCCATCGTCGGCGGCATCTGCGCTACGTCAAAGGCCGTGTGCTCGCGCATGTAGTTCGCGAAGCTTTCCGCAAGCGCAACGTTATTGACGACCGGCGGGTAGCCGCGCACGATTCGAATTTCCGCAGTTGCGCCGTATGCTGCAGCGGCGTGCTCGGCGATACGGCGCACGCGCGCCTCCAATCCGTCACGAACGTGCGGATCGTGCGCGCGAAGCGTTCCCGACATGCGGACTTCGTCGGCGATAACGTTGTTACGATATCCGCCTTCGATCGTGCCGACCGTAACGACGACGCTCTTGAGCGGATCCGTCTCGCGCGCAGCGATGTTTTGCAATGCGAGAACGACAGCGCTTGCGGCGGGAATCGCGTCGACCGCGGTGTGCGGATACGCTCCATGTCCGCCTTTACCGTGAATCGTGATGTAGAGCTCGTCCGCCGATGCATTGACGGGTCCGGGCGTAATTCCAATCGTGCCGGCTGGAATGCGATGATCGACGTGCAGCATGGCAATCGCTTCGACGTTCGGGTCGTCGAGGACGCCAGCTTCGACCATCGGCTCTGCACCGCCCGGTCCTTCTTCCGCCGGTTGAAACACCAGTACGACGGTGCCATGCAGTCGCTCGCGCATCGCTTGCAATTCGCGCGCGGCTCCGAGCAGCATCGCGGTGTGTGCATCGTGTCCGCAGGCGTGCATTCTCCCAGCAATTTCTGAGGCAAATGGTAGGCCCGTGCGCTCGGTAATCGGCAGAGCGTCCATATCGGCGCGGAGCGCCACAACGTGACCGGGGAGGGCGCCGCGCACGATGCCGACGACACCGGTCTGCGCAACGCGGCGATGCTCAACGCCGATGGCATCGAGTTCGCGTTCGACGAGCGCCTGGGTTTCGTGTTCTTCGAAGCCGAGTTCCGGCCGCTGATGAATTGCGCGACGCAGTTCGACCACGCGTTCGATCGTTCTCGCGCTAGGTTCTTGGATCACGCTGGGGCCAATGCGGCGGCGGTACGCGCCTTCCCTGCGGCGAACGTAGAGCACGTGATTGGAGCCGACGCCGCGCTTGCCGCACTCATCGATCGCGCAGGGACCGCCTACACCACGAACGCTCCGGCATACATTACGTACGTCGAGCAGACACACGTGGTCGGCGCGAACCGTAGCGAAGACATCAACCGAACCGTAGCGGTGCGCGTTGCGGACGACTACGCGGTGATGCAGGACTTGCCGCACGGCGAAGAGCGCACGGGGTCTGCGTTTCCGGTCATTCCGTTCTTCGATCCGTTTTCATCATTCCGGTTCAGCTATTTCGCGAACTTGCACAAGCTCGACATAAATTTCAGTCCGGGTGCGCC
>JASHZC010000142.1 GCA_030042755.1 Vulcanimicrobiota bacterium
CTGCGCCGCAATCGGTCGAGGATGTCGACGTACTTAGCTATGCGAAACTTGCAAACGGTTACGCTGCTTCCGCAGACCAACGCGGAATCACGATCTCGAAGAACTTCACGCTCGGTGGCGGGAAGTGGGGTTCGGCTAGATGGACGATCGACGGCGCAACCTGGCCGAATACGTCGAAAATCCGCGTGCGCCGCGGCGATCGCGTGCGGGTGCACTTCAAGAATACGACCGACATGGACCACCCCATGCACCTGCACGGCCACGCCTTTCGCGTAACGGAAATCGACGGGAAGCCGCTCGCGCGTCCAATCGTCAAAGACGTTTCGCTCGTCGGCGCCAACGGTGGGACGCTGGCGTGGATGTTCGATGCGGATGCGTTTCCGGGTCGCTGGCTGTTGCACTGCCACAACGAAATCCACATGATGGACGGCATGATGACGGAAGTGGTCTACACGTAGGATTACTGGTCGTCAGGTTTGCGCAACGACTCGATAAACGCGTCGCGATCTCGCCGGTCGGCTTCCCTTGCTGCGCGCACGACGTCGAGGCGCTCGCGAAAATCACCGCCGAAGACGCTCGGAAGAATGATTTTGCGGTAGGCAATGTAACACGTCAGCATCGCGACGATGGCGACCAAAAGAGCCGCCGTGACCAAGGTTCGGCTTTGAATGAATAGTCCGAACGCGACCAGCACATACGAGCCGATCCAGATGCCATATATGACAAACGCCATGCGTCCTGGTTCTGGCTTTGCTCGCAAGAGACGGACGATAGGCATTACGTGTGCGAAGAGAATGAGGCCAACAATTAACGCCTCTATTGCGATCGTTCCACCTGTCTGTCCAAGCCTAGGGACAGCGAAGATAAACGCGACGAAGCCACACAAGATGGCTACGTTGGTGAAAACTCGCCGCCGGTAGTCAGGTGGGAGACGATTTAGCCACATCCCTCGGGCAGCTTCGCGGCTTAACGGTCCTCTCCCGCTGTGCTAAAATGGCAGCACCGATATGGATGCCGCGAGCCAATATGCCCTTGCGTATTCGCTAACGACCGCTGCCGGCGTGCGCGCGATGCTTGCGCTCGCTATAGTCGCGGTTGCGATTCGCCTCGGTCTACTACATCCGCCGGACACATTTCTGTGGCTCGCTTCGCCGCTCGTGATGTGGATACTCATCTGCGTTGCGGTTGCCGAGATCTGCGCGGACAAGATCCCAATCGTCGATCACGTGCTGCACTTCGTGCAAGTCGCCGTGAAGCCGGCCGCGGCTGCGATCATCGTCGGCGGAACCGTGCACCCTCAGTCGAACGCCGTGCTGATCTTCCTCATGGTTATTGGCGCACTGAACGCGCTTGGCGTTCATGCCGGCATTGCCACCGTTCGGGGCGCATCGACGGTCACCACTGCTGGATTTGCAAATCCATTCGTCAGTGCAGCCGAAGACGTCGGTGCGGCGGGCTCGATCGTCGCATCGTTCGTCGCGCCGTTCGTCGTAGCGTTCCTCGCGGTTTGCTTTACGATTTCGCTTGCGGTGTTTGCGCGACAGGCATATCGCCGGGTACGGCCGGCTCGGGAAACTCCTTGAACGACTGTTTGACGCGATATTCGCTTTGCGGATAACGTGCTCGTAACTGCGCCCACTGCGTGAGCAGCTCGTCGCTCTCCGGGTCGCGGCGATAGCGCGAAACGCCAAGATAGTACTGTGCTTCCGGCGCAGCGTAGCTCGTCGAATACTCGCGCAGCACGCGCTCGTAGATCGCTTCCGCCCGATCGAATCGCTTTGAACGCAGCTCAGCCATCGCAAAGCCGCAAAGCATCCGCGGTACGAACTCCGCCGGCGGTAAGAATCCGTCGATCCGATAGAGTTCGTCGCGGTTCCAGGTGAGAACGCGAAAATCGGGCGTCCAAATATGGTGAATCTCGTGCAGATACGCGTTATTCGCCGAGTCGGTGTTGTCGAGTTTCAACGGTACCGCGTGCTCCGTCATTTGGTCGCGGACCGAGATGTGTGGGTACGTCACGGCACCCATTGCCTGGCAACCCCCTCAACCGGGGTTGAATACGTCGAGAAAGACGAAGCGGCGCTCTTCCCTCGCGCGCTCGAACGCCGCTTCAACATTGTGCTCCCAGGGGATGGCTTCAATCTGTTGCATGAAGGATACTTAGCAGCCGTGTGCCAGGCGTCCTCGCGAGCCCTAGGTTGATTGCAGTTTGTACGCTGCCGCGAGATCTTTCATCGCGGTCGTGAGGATGGCGTGATATTGCGCGTCGGCCGCGAGGCCATATTTCTTGTCGATGTCGAGCATGACTTGCAGATGAATCGGGTGCGATACCGCGCGATCGAGCATCACTTCGACGTTATATCCCTGGCCGGTTTGTCCGGCCGACCAAAGCGCACTCGCGAGCGCTGCACCGTCCTTCGGATCAGGACTCGGCTGGCTCGGCAGCGCGACTTTCTTCTCGGTTACGATGCGCAGCGAGTCGTTCACCACGAAATTGAACGTCTTGAGAAACTGCGCGACCTGATCCTTACCGTACTGATTGCTGAGCTTAGTCACTTCCGCGCTGAATTGTGGTCCGGTCAACGTCTTTAGCAGCGTAGCCGTATCGAAACTTTTTGGACCGCCGCCGGCTTCGATCATCGAGAGTGTGACCTGCAGTGCCGGGGCGCCGGTGTATACGCAACAAGACCCCGAGAAACGCGTCGGTTCGTCGACGATGTTCGGCATGAGCATCGCCATCGCGGCGATCACCATAAGAAGACTTTTCATGAACCCCTTCCTTCGAGAGACGAGAGTCTCCAAGGAAACGGGACGTCACGACGTTTGGATTGGGGGCCTTGAAATTTTTTTTACGTACCAAACCGAACGAAGGCGATTGGCTTGGTAGTCGGCTGCTGCGATCCGCCCTCGGGTTCGATGCTGATGGCCGTGGCAACCGTGTCTGCGGTGTCGATCGGGATCGGAACGATTGCGTTGCCGCCTTTGTCCGGCGTGAACGTAACCGACGGCGTTACGTTCGACGCTCCTTTCGCGAGGGTCCAGAGCTGATAGACTTTACCGTTCGGCAGCGCCGGAAGCCCGCGTGCTACGACGTAGAGCCGATCGTGCGAAACCAACACTTCGCCGTGCTCAAACGAATAGCGCTGGGCGCTCGCAAGGTCGATAATTGCGTGATTTTGCTCGACGACGACCGCGCCTAGACCTGCGGCGAGCAACAGGCACGCCGCCGCGAACGCGTAGGGAAGCCAAGAGACCGCTCGTGGCGCACGCGCTTTCTGCGAGCGCACTTCTCTCATGATGCGTGCCTTGAGTAACGCGCTTGGCGCTAAGTCGGTCCCAACCGCGCTGCCAACAGCGGTAACAACAGGACGGAGAGCATCATACTCCGCGCGGCACAGGTCGCACGTGCGGAGATGCTCCTCGACGGCGCGAGCCTCTGCAGCATCGAGCGCACCAAGTGCATAGACCGCAACGCTATCGAGCATTTCGTCGTGCGTACTCATACGGCAGCAACTCCGTCAAGCAGCGCGCGCAGCTTGCGCAGCCCTGCGCGGATTCGCGTTTTAACTGTGCCTAACGGCGTTCCAGTCCGCCTTGCCAATTCTTGATGCGTCAGGCCGCCAAAAAATCCCAATTGAATCAAGGTGCGCTCGTTTTCACCAAGCTGATCCATCGCGCGGCGCACGATGTCGCAATTTATATTCCGAAATGCCGTATCTTCGAGCGCGTCCTTCTCAGGCATGGAAGCGGGTAGCTCGGACTGCGGGTGTGCGTTCCTCGTCCGCATGACATCGATCGCCTTGTTGCGCGTCACGCGCACGAGCCAGGCGGCGAAATTTCCGTCGCGAAACGCCTCCGGATCGCTCCAGAGCTTGAGGAACACCGCTTGAGTAACGTCCTCGGCGCTTGCGGGATCGCCGAGAATGCGCAGGGCAACGCCATAGACAAGCCTGTAGTAGGCGTCGTATAGTGCCTCAAAAGCATCCGGATCACGGGCGCGGACCCGCTCCATGAGCTCGCCTGCGTTGACCACAAGAGCGTTTCTTCGCCGCATTTCATCGATCTAACCCCCATAACAACGCAGGTGAAGCTGCACTGGATTCACCTCTAAACAGGCATGGTCGAAAGAGACCGTAAAAGACGTGCTCCAGAGGCCACATGGGAGCGTACGAGTCTGGTGGCTCGCACGGTCTTCAAAATCGCTGAGGTCGTTGCAAGACGACTGGTAGGTTCGATTCCTACACGCTCCCGCCAAGAAAGCCCCATTTCATCGGGGTTTGCGCCGCACGGCTAAGCTCGCGGTTGCAAAACGGTTGCAGTTACGCTCGGAAGGGTGCACTCACCAACCTCGCGATCGAATTTCAACAGCAGGGCGCCCGATCTACGAACAACTCGGCTTCGTTCCGACAAATGAAATGGAGCTGCCCCGCACCGCCTGGTGAAGCTTTGCCTTCGCTCAGCCGTAGTGGGGGCATGAACAAAGGCGTTATCTGGTATCTCATCTTGGCGTTTGCGGGGGCGTGGATCCCGTGGGAGATTGCCCTACGCGCCGGCATCCCCGTCAGCAGCCAGGCGTTCCAAATCGCCGCATTGCCCGGGGCTTTCGCCCCGGCGATTGCTGCCATCATCGTCCGCAAGTGGATCACCCGCGAAGGCTTCGCCGACGCCGGCTTGCGGCTAAACCTCGAGAAGTGGCCGTACTACGTAGTTGCACTGCTGCTGCCGTTTGCCGTTCTCGCCGTCGTCGTGCTCGAGGCGAAAGTTTTCTCGATCGCGACGCCTGATGTGTCAAAAGTGCTCACCCTAGCGCCGTTGCTCGCGCTCACCGCGATTGTTTCCACGCCGGTGTTTTGGGGCGAAGAGTTCGGCTGGCGCGGCTATCTGCAGATGCGGCTATTCGTCGGTCGCCCGTTCTGGGCGGCATGCGCAACTGGTGTGATTTGGGCGGTGTGGCATTATCCAGTGATCTTACGCGGCTACGACTACCCGGGACATCCCCTTGATGGCGCCGCAGTGTTCACCGTAGGAACGGTGCTCACCTCGATCGTCTTCGGGTGGCTGCGCAACGCGACGGGTAGCGTTTGGGCAACGAGTCTCGCGCATGCAGCCACCAACGCAATCGGCGCCGGCTTGGGTATCGCCTTATTCGGTCGCGAAAACCCCGTGCTCGTCGGTTATGCTGGCCTTCTGGGGTTCGTTCCACTTGGACTGCTTTGCATCTGGATCGTTTGGACCGGCCGGCTCAGCCGCACATAGGAGCGTCATGTATCAAGAAGGCCTACGCAAGGGACTCGCTATTGGGGCGCTGGCCGTCTCGCTTATCGCGTTTTTCAACCTGGCAAACGTCGAGAAGTCGCTCCTGGCGATTGTGCTCGGCGTTCTTGCCATTCGGGGTGCCACAAAAGCCGAGAGCGCGTACCGCTGGGGCCGTATCGCCATTATTCTTGCGATATTGAGTATAGTGATCGTGGTGACGCTGTTCGCCGTCTATTGGACCTCCCTTGTCGAAATGTTCCATCTGTTACAGAAGCTAGGTTGAGGCACAATTGGAAGCGCGTGAGTACACGCGTGCGTTGGAGCCGCTGTTGGAACAGGGAGCAGCATATGCACGAGGGTTGTTACACAACACCCACGACGCCGAGGATGCCGTGCAAGATGCAGCGCTGCGCGGATGGCGACGTATCGACACGTTCGATACGCGCCGTTCTTTCAAGGGCTGGTGGTTCGCGATTCTGCAAAATTGCTGCATCGACATGCTGCGTCGCGCAAAGCGGCGCACAACAGAGAGTCTCGAGGGACGCGATCCGCCCAAAGATTCACACGAGGAACAACTGGACTGGACCGACCTCGTTAGTGCAATTGAAACGCTCTCCGAAGCCCACCGAGAGATTCTGCGCCTTCGCTACTTCGCCGACCTCAGTTATGACGAGATCGCGGAGGCCCTCGCCATGCCCAAGGGCACGGTCTCGTCGCGCATCCACCTTGCCCGAAAAGCACTCGCCGCGGCGATGCGAAAGGATGACGTATGACACCGCTTGATCCGGCTGAACTCTCTGCCTATGTGGACGGCGAACTGCCCGCAGAACGGATGCGCGAGATCGAGCGCATTGTTGCGTCAGATCCGGCCCTGCGCGCAGAGTTGGAATCGCTCACGAAACTGCATGCCGAATTGCAAGCGGCGGGCCGCACCGCCGGCTTTCGGCCTGCGGTAAATCTGCGTGCAATCGACGGCATAAATGAGAGCCGCAGGACCATAAGCAGCGGCGTGATTGCCTTCGTCGCGCTGCTCGTCGTCGCACAGCTCGTGCTTAGGCTCTTCGATGCGCTCGCAGTGGCGTTTGCGCTGGAGTGCATCGCCCTCCTGGTCGTATTGACTGGCGTAGGCTTCTTAGCGACAAGAACAGCCGGCTAGATCGTCTCAAGAGCTACAACATTTTGCATGTCTTGAAGAATAAGCACGAACGCTTCACGCATGGCGCATCGCCTCGGCGTCGCGCACGCGGCGAACTACGTGAAAACGGTTGCAATCCGGTGGAACCCTTGGGACCCCTTGACGCCCGCTAGCTTAGCCACTCCCCGGGTTTTTCGCGGATTCTTGGACCTACACGCTCCCGCCACCGTTCCGTATCGCCAATCACCTGACAGTCGGTCGGCTGTGAGCCGGATACATCCTCGTACAGTATAGTAGTCCGGGGTGGTTTAGTGCGAAAGATGCTGGCGGGCATCTCTGCATCTGTCGTGGGGATGTTGATCGCCGGGGGTGGCAGTCTCGGAGCCACGCTTGGGAGCGAAGCGCACGTTCGGCAACACGCGACGTGGGTGCGAAGCGTTGCGCACAAGCCTCGATTGATTCCGCTTGCAGCCGTTCCAAATGCCTTTCACAACGGCTTCATATTTTTCGAGCCACGGGGCTTCGTAGTCGATCGCTTGATGATCTCCACGAACGCCGCCGATCGCAACGCCGTCGCGGCCACCGTCTTTGCGCGCGATCGCGCTAATGCGAACGCTTCCGTTGAAGTGGACCAAACGTGGGTTGGGACT
>JASHZC010000013.1 GCA_030042755.1 Vulcanimicrobiota bacterium
CCGAATAGCGCGCTCAGCGCGCGATCGAGCCCGCGTGCGAGCAGCGCCTCCTTGCTGGGGACGTGATGATAGATGCTCGCTTTGGTTATGCCGGCGGCGCGCGCGACGTCTTCCATCGACGCTGCATCGAAGCCGCGCTCGGCAAAGATGCGAAAGGCCACGTCGGTGAGCGAATCGATATCGTACGGACGCCGCGCTTCCATGCCTTGATATGCGAACCGGGAGCACGCGGCACCTCCGTCGTAGCAAAGGCACGTGCTTTCGAACGATCAACTCGTTGCGCTGCTGTATAACATGCTGCTGCAGCGCGCCGTCGACAATCGTGGCTTCCAGCTCAATCGCCAAGGCAAGATCGGGATTGCGATGGGATCGGAAGGCCACGAAGCGGTGCAGGCCGGAGCCGGCATGGCGTTCGAGCGCGGCAAAGATTTGCTCTATCCCTACTATCGCAACACCGGATTAACGCTTGCGTGCGGTTTTGCGCTCGAAGACGTCTTCCGCTCGCAATTTGCGCGAGCCACCGATACGACCGGCGGCCGATCGATCATCAATCACGTGTCCGACAAGAAAAAAGGCATAGCGTCGATCTCGTCAATTCTTGCCGCCCAGTGCCCGCACGCCGTGGGCGCGGCTTATGCGATCAAATATCGCGGTGAATCGGATCGGATGGTGCTGTGTCAGTTCGGCGAAGGCTCAACCAGCGAAGGCGAGTGGCACGAGTCGGTCAACTTTGCGGCAGTTCATCAGGTACCGGTCGTCTTTCTCTGCGAGAACAATCAGTGGGCGATTTCTACGCCGATTTCCAAGCAAATGGGGAATCCCAGCGTCGCGGCACGAGCGCAGGGATACGGTATCGAGGGCGTCGTCATCGATGGATTCGATCCGATCGCGGTCTACGAAGCCGTGCGGCGGGCTCGAGACAAAGCCGTGACCGGCGGCGGACCGACCATCGTCGAAGCGATGTGCTACCGCTTCCTCTCGCATACCACCGATGACGACGAACGCACGTATCGCACGCGCGAAGAGGTGGCAGAGCAGCGCATCAACGATCCCGTTCCCCGCTTCGAGCTACGTTTGATCGACGCGGGTGTACTCACGAGCGAGCGCATCGAGGAGATGCGCAAGGAAGTCGCAGCGCGCGTCAACGCAACGACCGACGCAATCGAACGCGAACCGTTACCCGCACCGGAAACGCTGTACACGAACGTGTACGCCGGCTCTCACGAGGTTTGGGTTTAGCTCCTACATTTCCGGCATCTGGTCGTCGTGTGGGACCAAGCCCGCGTCGGCGGCGGCGCTGGACCGTGCTTGCCGCGAGTACACGCGCAATTCCGCGATATCTCGCGGGAAGATCAGTTCGAGCGTCCAGTCGAAGGCGACGCGCAGCTTACGATCGAGGCCGGGCAGTCGCAGCAAATAATAGGTTCTCCACAACACCCACGCTAGAAATCCGGTGAGGGTGCGGTCGCCGGGAAGTTGCGCTACGGCGCGACGACCGCCGAGTGACGCCATCATGCCAAGCGATCGAAACGTAAACGGCTGCATCGGTTTTCCGTGCAGCGTGGCAACGATATTGTTCGCCAAGACCGGCCCTTCGCGAATCGCATGCTGAGCCGTCGGAGGGTAGAAGCCGCCTGCCCCGTCAGGAATAGCCGCGCAATCGCCAAGCGCCCATACGTTCGTGTAGCCTTCGACGCGCAACGTGCGATCGACGATGATTGCGCCGCGAGGGGTCCGCGGCAACGTCGAATTCGCAATCGTCGGGCTGGGCGAAACGCCCGCACTCCACACGATGGTTGACGTTTCGATGCGACGTCCGCTTTGCAACACGATCCCGTCGTCGTCGGCGCTGGCCACGCCGTCGCCGGTGATGATCTCGACACCGCGCTTAGTCAAAAACGCGGCTGAATAGGAACCCATTCGCTTCGGCAAACCCGGCAACAGCGAGTCGCCGCCTTCGATCAATATCAACCGCACGCCGGTCGCCTCGACGTTTGGATAGTAGTGGAGGACGCTGCGAAAGAGCTCGACGAGCTCGCCGGCTGCTTCAACGCCGGTGAAGCCGCCACCGACCACGGCGATGGTGAGGTAGCGTTCGCGTAGACGCGCATCGGGCGTAGCATCCGCAAGCTCGAGCAGTCCCACTAGACGATTGCGCAGGATACCGGCGTCTTCGAGGGTTTTGAGCGCAAACACGCGCTGCGCGACGCCCGGCAGACCGAACGTCGACGTCGACGAGCCGAGCGCGATGACGAGCTGATCGTACGAAAGCTTGCCGGCGCCCCCGGTGAGTACGTGTGCAAACTCGACCGTCTGCTCCCGCAAATCCAACGACCGAATATCGGCGAGGACAAAACGCGTGCGGCGCAACTGCGAACGAATCGGCGTAACCACGTGTCGTACGTCGAGTTCGCCGGAACTGACCTCGGGGAGCATCGGCGTAAAAAGCGAGTAATTGTCGCGGCCGATCAAGACGATCTCCGCTTCGTCAGCGCGCAAGCGGCGTTCGAGCCGCTGCGCTACCGCGATTCCGCCGAAACCGCCGCCGAGGATCGCGATGCGCGCAGGACGGGATGTGCCGGTCATGTGAATGGTGTTTTCCCATGCAGCAGCCGGAGCCCGCGCAACCAGACCAAAATAACGACACGAGCGATCGCCGTCGTCGCCGAACCGGCGGCCTCGGGGCGATTGCTGCCGGCATCGGGGTGCTTTTGCTGAAGTTCAAGGCGCTTCTCGCGGTGCTGCTCGATCTGAAGTTCGTGCTGCTGGGAGCGAAGCTGCTGGCCGTGAGCTGGACCTTCATTCTCTCGCTGGCACTGTATGTGTTCGCCTTCGGCTGGCGCATCGGGATCGTCTTGCTGCTGGTCATCGCCGCTCACGAGCTCGGACACTACGCCGCCTACCGCTCGTACGGACTCGCCGTACGCGCGCCGGTCTTTATCCCGTTTCTCGGCGCGTACACGGCGGGCGCGCTTGCGCCGGATTTGGAGTCCGACGCGTACATCGCGTTGGCCGGCCCGGTCGTCGGATTGCTGTTGGCGTACGGTTGTTACATCATCGGAAGCTCGACCGGCGACCGCTTTTGGATGGCGTGCGCCGACATCTCGGCGTTCTTGAACCTGTTCAATATGATTCCGGTGCCCCCGTTCGACGGTGGGCGAATCATCGGTGCGATCTGGCCGCC
>JASHZC010000143.1 GCA_030042755.1 Vulcanimicrobiota bacterium
GCCGGCGTACGGAACCGCGGATGAATCTTGGCAACGCCGGGCGGCAGCATGCGATCGCGCGACATCACGTAAAAGATGCGAATCTGTCCGAGCAGCGACGTCACCATCACCGTCGTGTTTCCAGCCACCCCGCCAAGTGCGACGATCCAGAACACGACCGGATTGCGCGTTGCCGCTTGCACGGCGTCGAGCATCGCGGCACCTTCGCTCAGCTTCTGATACGGCAGCGCGGCGACCGTGAAGTATGCCAGCGCGACGTAGAGCAGCCCGCCGATGAATAGGGAGAGGATGATGCCGAGCGGTACGTGGCGCACCGGATCGTTCGCTTCCTCCGAAGCGACAGTGACCGTATCGAATCCGATGTACGCGTAGAAAACGAGCGCCGTGCTTGCAACGATGCCGTGAAAGCCCTGCGGAGCGAACGGATGCAGATAGGCACCGTGCACGGCCGAATACGTCGCTGCTAGGAAAACGATCATCGTGAAGATTTGGAACACGACGAGCACGCCGTTCACGTTGGCCGATTCGCGTATCCCGATTGCAACCAGAACGGTGATGACGACGACGATCAGCGCGGCAATGACGTCGATTCGACCCGAAGCGATTGCGCCGGTCTGCGCCCACGCCGGCAGCGTCACGCCAACTCCCGAAAGCAAATGCTGCGCGTAGTCGGACCATGACGACGCGGTCGGCGCCACCGAAAGTCCGTACTCGAGAATCAAATCCCAGCCGATCACCCAGGCAACGACTTCGCCGAGCGTCGCGTACGCGTAGGTGTACGCGCTTCCCGCAACGGGAACCATCGACGCGAATTCCGCGTAACAGAGCGCGACGCACAAACTGACGAGGCCGGACAACCCGTATGCCAGCACGACGGCCGGTCCCGCTGCATGTGCGCCCGCACCGATCGTCGGGAAGATGCCGCCCAGCATCGTCCCGAGGCCGATTGCGGTGAGCGCCGGCCACCCGAGGGTCCGCTTCAGGGTCGGCCCCACCTGCTCGCGTGAAGTCCACGCCAGCGGTTGACGAGCGAAGATTCCCCTCACCGGTATTTGACGACCAGCGTTTTCAGTTCGCTCATCTCATCCATGGCATAGCGCACGCCTTCGCGTCCGAAACCGCTTTCCTTGATGCCGCCATACGGGAAGTTGTCGATTCGCAACGTCGGATAATCGTTGACGATCAAACCGCCGACATCGATGCGATCGTAGCACGCGCCAATCGTACGCACGTCGGTCGTAAATACGCCGGCCTGCAGTCCGTAACGCGTGTCGTTCACGCGCGCGATGCCCTCCTCGAGCGAATCGACGCTCGCAATGGTGGAAACCGGGCCGAATACTTCTTCGCAGCTCACCTTCATCGACGACTTCACGTTCGCAAGCAGCGTGGGATAGATCAGGCGGCCTTCGCGTGGTTTTCCGTACAACTGGACCGCTCCGCCGGCAACGGCTTCGTCGATCCACGCCGCGATGCGCTCCGCACTGCGATCGTCGATGACCGGCCCGACAACCGTTGCTTCGTCATTCGGATCGCCGACCGCAATCTTTCCGATTTCGGCAAGAAGCAGCGCCAGAAAATCTTCGTATCGTTCGCGCTGCACGAAAATGCGCTGCACCTTGATGCAGACTTGTCCGGCTTGCGCGTAGGAGCCCAATGCAACCCGCTGCGCCGCCCACCCCAGATCCGCATCGCTGCAAACGAGCGCCGCCGCGTTACCGCCAAGCTCGAGCGCGACACGTTTGCGCCCGGCAATCGATTTCAGATACCAGCCCACGGCACTCGATCCGGTAAACGAGAGCATCGCCAATCGTTTGTCGGTCGCCAGTGCTTGCGCCACGTCGACCGGCGCGTGAACGACGCGCAATGCGTCCGCCGGCCAGCCGGCTTCGTGGACGAGCTCGGCGAGTTCGAACGCGCACCGCGGCGCTTGCGGCGGTGCCTTGAGCACCATCGAATTGCCGACGGCGATTGCAGGTGCAACCTTGTGCGCGACGAGGTTCAGCGGAAAATTGAATGGCGAAATTGCGCCGATCGCGCCTATCGGACGACGCGTGGCTATCGCCGTGTATCCGACGCCCGCAGCGGTAACGTCGAGCGGCAGCACCTCGCCGATCGGTCTCGTCACTTCGTCGGCGGCGAGTGAAAACGTGGAAATCGCGCGATCGACCTCGGCACGCGCGTAGCGGCGTGGCTTGGCCGAGTCGTCGATCATCAGGCGGATGAATCGTTCCCGTTCGCGCTCGAGCGCTGCGGCGACGCCGCGCAGCACGCGCTGGCGCTCGTAGCGCGGCATCGAGGCGACAGCCGGCGCGGCTGCGACCGCAGCGCCGATGGCGCGATCCATCTCGCGCGCGTCGATCTCGGTAACGACCATGGGAGGAAGATGCTGCGGACAACGGCTGCGAGCCTTTGGCCAACCACCCAGAAATGACCCGGACTTTTGTAGGCGAACACCATGGCGCGTTTGGCCGCGATTCCGATACTTTGGAGGAGCATGCAAGAAAAGAGTCGCCTGCGCGGCGGATCGCTCTCGTTTATCGAGGTGCTCGCTGCCTCAGTTGCGCTGATCGGCCTTTCGATGACGCCGGTGCTGATCGCGCCGTACATGTTTGGCGCAGCCGGTAACGGCTCGTGGCTCGCATACGTGTTCGGCGGCGTGATGTTGCTGCTCGTTGCCGTGAATTTGAATCATTTTGCGAAGCGGAGCACCGGCGCCGGTTCGATGTTTCTCTACGCGGCAAACGAACTCGGTCCGACGCTCGGGACGCTCGCTGGCTGGAGTTTGGTGTGGGCCTACGTTTTCGTCGGCGCATCGCAATTCGGCGCGCAGGCGCTTTTCATCGGTCAGCTCGGCGGCCTGTTCGGCGCAAACGTTCCGGCACTCGCGGTGATGGTCGCGCTTGCCGTTATTTGCTGGAGCCTCGCGGTTCGCGACATCGCGTTGTCCACGGTCGTCATGTTGATTCTCGAAGCGATCTCGGTTGCGATCATCTGCACGCTGGTCGGCATCGTGCTCTTCCGGCACGGTCCGCACCTCGACCTTGCACAGGTTCATCTTCACGGCGTCGGGAGCGCGAGCATCGGTCTAGGAATTGCGACGGCTATCTTCAGTTTCGTCGGATTTGAAAGCGCAACGGCGTTCGGTGCGGAAGCAAAATCGCCGCTGCGCACGATTCCGCGAGCGGTGATCTGGAGCGTGATTATCGCGGGCGCGTTTTTCGTGCTCTCGATGTATGCGGAGATCCTCGGCCTGCGCGGCACAAAGCCGCCGCTCGATCAGTTGAGCGCGCCGCTTTGGTCCCTAGCCGATGCAATGAACGCCGGTTATCTCAAGCTTCCGATAACCATCGGCGCGATCTGCAGCTCGTTCTCGGTTGCGCTGGCGTGCGTAAACACCGGCGCGCGCATCCTGCTGCCGATGGCCGACAACGGTCTCTTGCCGCGTTCGCTTGGCGCCATACACAAGCGCTTTCGTACGCCGCACGTTGCACTCGCCATAACGATCGCCGTTATGCTCGCAATCGGCATGGCAATGTGGTTGCTGCGCATCGCACCGATCGACATCTTCAACTACTGCGGAACGCTCAGCTCGCTCAGCTTCATCGCCGTGTATCTCCTGATCTCGATAGCAGCTCCAAAATATTTGCGGCGCATCGGCGAGCTCCGCGCGATCGACGCGACAATCGCCGTGCTCTCGTGGATATTCCTGATCGCAACGGCGGTCACGCTCTTCTATCCGCTGCCGCCGCCTCCGACCGATTACTTTCCGTACGCGTTCCTGATCTATCTCGGCGCGGGTTTGGCGCTCTACGCCTTTGCTCGCCGCTCCGTCGCGCGCACGCCGTAATCGGCCAAAATCTCGCGAGCGGCGCGCACGCCGCTCGCAGCGCCACCCTCCATAAAGCCTTGATACTCGACGGATGTGTGCTCGCCCGCAAAGTGGACGTTCCCTTGCCGCACTTTTTCATAGCCGGCGATCGTCGTACACTGGCCGACCAGCCACGTTGAATAGCTCGCAAGAATGTTCGGATCTGCCTGCGCGTTCCCGAACGTCGCCTTGCCGTTCCAATGCTTGGAAACGCCCGGCCAGATCTCATCGAGCTGCGCGAAGAAGTTTTTGACCGCAGCGTGCACGAGCGGAGAGTCCTCGACGCGCGAATAGGGCTGCGGCGGAGTGCCCATCAGGGCCGCGGTGCCATAGGTGAAACGCTCGATGATGCCGCTGCGTCCAAGTTGGCCGAGCGAGAAGTCGACCGAGTTTTGAAATCCCGTATCCGTCCAGATTTGACCATCGAGCGGATGCGGCCACGGCCCGCTTTCATACCACGGTTTGCCTTCGAATTGCATGTGCAGCTTGGTATGGATTCCGTAGCCGAGCGAATCGATGGCGTGCTGTTTGCGTGCATCGAAGCCGGCGCCCGAACAATCGACGCCGCGCAGCCCAATGAACGGTAGTGCGAGCAACACGCGATCGTAGGTCGCGGTCGACGCGCCGGAGGGCGTCGTAAACGTCAACTCGTATCCGCCGCCGGCTCGTTTGCGCAGCGCCGTCAACCGATGTTCGAAGGCGATACTCCCTTTGGGCAGCGCATCGGCTATCGCCATCGCGAGTCGCTGATTGCCGTAGCGCGTCGTGTACCGCTGATCCGAATAGCCGAGCACGTTCATCGTTCCGCCGTGCTCGTCATAACGCGGCTGAATGCCCAGCATATAGACGAGGTTGAGCGAGCTCTGCTGGTCGGAATCGACGCCGTACTCGTTGGCGAGCGCATCGTCGATGAGCCGCCCAAGCCGCGACGATCCGCCGCCAGGTACGTAGCGATCGATCCACGCCTTCATGCTCATCGCGTCGAGCTCGCGCGCGAGCGGCGTAGCAGAATCCCAAGTGGTCTGCGGACCGAGCTTCGCGAGTTGCTCGCGCAATACCGCAAAGACCGGAGCGAAGTCACGGTCCGCTTGCGGCATCGGATAGTAATTGCGCTCGAAGAAGGACGTGTCGCGCGAGTTGGGCAGAAGCGGAGCCCACGTGTCGATCAGCGGCTGGTTGAACCGGCGCGCCAACGCGTGCATCGTCGCGTGCTTCGAATCGATCATAGCGCCGCACCACTCGGTGTGCTGGCCGTCGTTCCAATACGTCCATTCGGAGTGCATGCGTCCACCGACGCGCTGCGACGATTCGAAGATATCGCTGTCGATGCCGCCGTCGCGCAGGATCGTCGCCGCCGTGAGCCCCGCGATACCGGCACCGACGATCGCGACGCGCGCCGTGCGCGCCGTCGGCGAGGACGCGCAGCCATACGCGGGCGCAAGCACGAGCGACGCTGCAACGCCGACGGTGCCGCGCACGAAGTCGCGTCGACTCACCGGAAGTCTATGGAGGGCTTTGGTACGGGACATGGAGTCTTTTCTTTAGAGCTTGACGTCCAAATTGACGGCGAACTGGAACGGCTGGCGGGCACTCGTGATACCGACTTGCGTATTGTTGAACCAAATGCCGTATGGATACGCAAGTTGGACCGGCGGATTGGTAAGAAATGCACCGGGCTGCGTTCCTGGTCCGTTGGGAGCCAACTCGTTCGAGGGCAGGCTCGAATACCAGCATCCCATCGGCGTTTCCCATGGGTACCCGCGCTGGAAGCATTTGTTGTAGAGATTGTTCCCGATCACGGTGACCGTCATTCGCGGATTGATGTCGTACGAAAGCTGCAAGTTCATCACCAGCTGCGACGGCTCACGCAGCGTTCCTAGCCCATCAAAACGGCCGGTGTACGGATCGGGTACGAAGATCGCGCCGCCGCTTCCGCAACTAACGCCGGGCGTCGTCGGCGTCGCCGACGGCAATTGCGTACACGCCTGCGGAACGTAACCCGGAACGGAGAGCGGCGAACCATAGTACGATCCGTCGTTAAACGAAAAACTTGGCGTGATGTTCCAGCGATCGTGCTTGAAGTTGACGACGAGCGCAGCGACGTCGGGGACGGCATAGCTGTTCGCGCTCGCAAAAGCGCTCGGGATCACGTCGTAGGGAACGTACCACGCGTTGGGGTCCATCAACGGCTGCGGCTTCTCGTTCCAATATGGATTAGGCACGTCGATCGTCCCACCCGTCGACGAGGTGTTCGCGAAGACTTGCTGACCGTTACCCGAATAGAGCCCGCCGCCGCAAGACGCGGCGTTTTCGTGAGCGGCGCACGCCGACGTGTACGAGTTGTACTGCTCGATCGAACGATTCAGGACGTCGATGATGTTGATGCCGGGCGTAATGTCTTGGTAGTGCGTGTGCGTATTGGTGTACGTGTAAGACAGCTGCGCCGCGACACCGTTTTGGTCGAAATCGCCGTAGTCGACCGCCGTTTCGATTCCGTAGGCGCGCAACGTCCCGACGTTGACGCCCGCGAGCACGCCGCCGATCGCGCTGATCGCCAAGTACTCGAGCTGATTCTGCGTCGTACGATAGAACGGGGTGACCTTCATCGAGAACTTCGAGTGTGGGAACCGGTGCTCGAGCGAGAAGTCGAAATTGTACGACGTGTCTGCGCGAACGTCGTGGTCGGGCGAGAGATAACCCAGCGCCGCGAACTGCGAGATGAACGACGGCAGATCTTGTTGATAGGTGTTGTACTCGTGGTACGACGTCGCGGCGGGGCGCGTGTACACGCCGGCCGATGCGCGCAGCACGGTGGTCGGATTCACGACGAACGTTGATGCAATGCGCGGCGAGAAGACGTTCTGCGACGTCGTTCCGCCTGGCGAATTGACGAAGCCGTAGCCCGGCGTGTTCATCGCCGTGTAGCCGGCTGGGCACGAGAGCGCGCCGGTCAGCGGATTGATCGTCCCCTCGATATCGCCAACGCCGGCCGCGCTGCAATGTTCGTTGTTGTAGGCGTTGAACCAGAACGCGCGCGCGGGATAACTTGCCTCCAAATTGTCGAGGCGATACGCAAAATGATCGAAGCGCGCGCCGACGTTGATCGTCCAACGGTCGTCCGGACGGATGCTATCGGTAATCGCGCCGGAAGTAAAGTATGGCGTCACATTGTCGACTTGCGCGTTTTGTCCGTTCTCGGTTACGAGATATTGCGCTCCCGCTGCGCAGGCGGGGATCGACGCGTTCGGGCACGTGTACGACACGGTCGGCGCCGCATTACCGGGCGTAAGCACGACCGCGCTCGAATAACACGACGTGTAATCACCCGAGGTCGGATCGAAGCAATGGCTTCCGTTGGTGAGATCGGCGATCACGCTGCCGAATTGCCCGGTCGAGTCCCCGTACATCGTGTCGAACGTCGCGTTGTACGTTTGCAGCTTCTGCGTTTGATACGAGATCGCGCCCGTCAGCAAGTTCTTACTGGAAAGCTCGTTTGCGTAGGTCATGCTCCCGCCGAAGATGTGACCGAGCACTTCGTAATCGGAGAGCGTTGCGCCGAAGATTTGATCGGTGCTATTGGGCCCGTTGAGGAACCAGTTCGTGTAATTGGAATACCCGATGAAGCGCAAGTACGAGTTTTGATTGATATTGCGCTGATACTGCGCTTTTAGGATCGAGTACGAGTTGCTTCCGCCGTCGCGCTGCGTGACCGGGATCGGAGAGTCCAAACCGCAACACTCGACCCCGCTCGGGAACGGTCCGTTTGCAAACGCGGTCATGTCCGGCGGTGCATAGACCTTGCCGACGTAGTATCCGCCTCCGTCCGCCACGGTCGCGTCGTCGAAGTACATCTGGGGAACGCCGAGATCGCTGGCCGAGCTGTAGTAGCCGGTGAAAATGCTGCCGGTCGAATAGAGCAACTGTATGTCGTCGCGTCCGAAATCGTGCTTGTGCGGCAGGCCGAAGTGGAAGTTGACGATGGCTTCGCGGTCTTCGTTTCCCGACTGTATCCAGCTTGCGCCCGGCGCGAACTGCGAACCATAGCTGGGACCGGGACACGGCGTCTTGAGCGTCGGGTCGCCGCACGAGCCATCGAGAATGAAATATTCCGAGTTCGTCGTCGGGATGGATACCGGGTAATAATAGAGTGGGTTTGACACGCCGTTGAATTGGTCGCCGTAGCGATACGTCTCGTCGTCGCCTCCGATACCGACGTAATAGGAGAACAGCCGATTGGGTGACGCGCCGCCGGCTTCGACCGACGCTTTGTGATAGAATGCCGGCCCGCCGACCGCGCCCGACGCATTCGCGTATCCGGGATAGGTACCGGTCTTGATCACCTGATTGATGTATCCGGCTAGACCGGGCGAGTCCGACGTCGCGGGCGTTCCACCCGTGTACACTTGCACTTCCTGTTGCCCGAGGACGGAGAGCGTCGTGATCGGTGCGCCGTCCGACTGACGCAGAATCGGCACGCCGTCGAATTCGTAACCGACTTGATCGTAGTCGCCGCCGCGGATGAAAACGCTTTGATACCAGCCCTGTTGCCCGGTTGGAATGCTAACGCCGGGAACGCTGGCGATCGCGCTATAGGCTTGATCGAGACTTCCCGATCCACCCAGCGCACGCGTCGCTTTTTGCATCGTCGGGTTGACGGAGTAGACGTCGCTCGTCGTTCCGGCGTGCACCAACGACGAGCTGGCTGTCGAATGCGTCACGGCGATCGTCTTGAGCGTCGGATTCAGCTGCACGTCGGCGTGCGAACCCTGATCGGCAAACACGACGATACCGGCAAGCGACGCGGAATCGTATCCATCGCGCGAAACTTGAAGCGTATACGTATCGGGTGAGAGCGTGAGGAACGCATAACTGCCGGACGAGCTCGTGACGGTGGTCGCGGTTTGGCCGGGCGAGAGGATCGTTACCTTCGCGCCGGCGATCGGCGCCTTCGTCACCGCGTTGACGACTCTTCCGCTTACGGTGCCTGTGTTGGAAGCCCAGGCGGGAGCGGCCTGGAAACACAAGAGCAAGCCGCATAGGGCGGCTGACAAAGAGCGTCTAGTCACGATGCATCCTCAGTCGGCGAGCGATGTTCTGGCTACCATACTGCGAGCCGCACGAGCTCGCCTATGGACTCGCGAACAAATGGCGTTGATCTTTCTGTGTCGTGGCTACAAAACGTTCACCAATCGCGCCGCTCGACGTCGAGTAACCGCGCCGCAAGCTGCACCCGGAACTGCACGTCCGCGTCGGTCAAATCGATGCCTAGCACCTCACTGACGCGATCGAGGCGGTAACGCAACGTATTGGGATGGATCGCGAGCGCGTCGGCCGCCTGACGAAACCGAAACCCGTACCTCGCGAGGGTCAGGAGCGCGTCGGCCAGCTCGCGGCCATTCTTGCGCGAGCGCAGCGGACGGAAGAAATCGTCGAGGAAGGTCGCGCGCGCGGACGGATCGCCGGTAATCACTCGCGGTACCAGGAGATCGTCGTAGGTCGCGATTCGCGGCCGGTCGCGGTAGGAGAGGAGCGACAAAGCTTCGCGATAGCTGGTGCGCGCGCCATCGACACCCGGATGCTCGCGGCCGATCACGATCGAGAGCGAAGGATCCCCGAGCTCCGCATCGATAGCGTCCGGATCGACGCCGGGCGGCAAGAGAAACGGCACTAAATTAAGCGACACCGTAACCAGCTGCTCGCGCTTTGCGCTGCGAAGCACGTCGCGCACGCGCTGGGCGACGAGATCTCGCCGCTTCAATCCGTCGCGGTCGAGCGGCAGCGCCTGGTCGATCGCAACGATACCGACTCGATAGCGTTCGTTCGGGTCGAAGCCGAGCAAGCGTACGCGTTCACCGGCCACCGGAACTCGGCCCGGCTCAGCTTCCAGCAGAGACAGAAATGACGCATAGCCCAGACGCGCTTCGGTAGTCGTAAGTTCGCGCTGGTGCGCGATGTGAATCGCGGCAACGAGTGCCGCGTGTTCGGCTGCGCGATGATCGAGTTCGGAGAGCGGCTCTGCGCCTTCGATGATCCAGACGATCCCCACCAGCTCCGATCCGATGCGAATCGGGCAAACGACGCGCGCGTTCATACCCGCTTCGGGCATCGCTGCGATACGCAGCGGCTTCTCGGCGGCTCGAATACGACGGTTTAGCGCGGACCGTTCGAGTTCGCCGATCGCATCGAGCGCGCTCCGCCCTCGCTCCAGCGTCCGACGCCGCATGTCGTCGACATCCTCGCCGTACGTTGCAGCCGCGAGCAGTTTCCCATCGGGATGTTCGAACGTCACCGAGCGAGAGATCAGCCGCGATAGTTCGCGTGCCAAATCGTCGAGCGTGGCATCGCGGGCCGCAACGCGCGTGAGCGCGCGGTGGATTTGCTCCGAGCGTTCGATGATCGCATACGGTTCGAGCATCACCGCGCGATGCAGTTCCTCGGTAATCTGCGCGAACGGCATTTCGAAGGGGAGTTCGATCAACGGCAAACGGGCGAGGTCGGCTTGCTCGCGGGCGGCTCGTGAAAAATGCTCGACGAATCGCGGCACCGCCATTGCGAGCGCCGCCACTTCCCGCGCGGCAAGGTCGGCGATCTGCCGCCGCTGATGGCTCGCGTCGCTCGGCCAGCTATACCCGGTCGTCAGGACGAGAAAGCCGGGACGAACCCACGGCACCGGATCGGGCAGATCGACCACGTGTGCCCACGTCACCTCTCGATCCACGCCCGCGCTCCCCGCCACGAGCTTGGCTCCGCCAAAGGACGGCAGCGCCAAGACCTCGGTGAGCTTCATGTTGTACGGCCACACGAAGAAGTGCTCAAAAATTGTCTCCGGCAGACGTAGAGCATGGGCAGTTCCTTCCCGTAGGCTGGAGTAAGCCCCCTCCCCGAAAGGACAACCGTGCAGGCCGTCACCAGCGCCAACGCCGACATTCTGCGGCGCCGAGCCCAGAGCGTACCCCGTGGCGTCGGCTGCGTGCATCCGCTCGCGATCGAGCGCGGTGAGGGTGCCCTCGTATGGGACGCCGACGGACGCCGCTACATCGATTTCATCGGGGGCATCGGCGTGCTCAACGCCGGCCATGCGAATCCGGGCGTCGTGGCCGCGATCGCAGAACAAGCGGCTCGGTCTACCCATTTGTGCTTCCAAGTCACCTCGTACGAACCGTACGTCGCGCTGGCCGAGCGGTTGAATGCGCTTGCCCCCGGACCGTCGCCGAAGAAGACGCTGCTGCTTTCGACCGGCGCCGAGGCTACCGAGAACGCGGTGAAGATCGCGCGAGCCTACACCGGACGCCCGGGCGTGATCGCATTCCAGCACGGATATCACGGACGAACGCTGCTCGCGCTTTCCATGACCGGCAAGAACGCACCGTACAAGCAGAACTTCGGGCCGTTTTGCGGTGAGATCGCGCACGCGCCATTTCCGCACGCGTTGCATGGTTGGAGCACGGAACGTGCGCTCGATGCGCTCGACGAGATCTTTTCCAGTACGCTTGCTCCGGACC
>JASHZC010000144.1 GCA_030042755.1 Vulcanimicrobiota bacterium
CTCGTCATTAGCGGACCAAATATGGGCGGTAAGACGGTGGCGCTCAAGATGGTCGGCTTGTTCGTGGTCATGACGTACTGCGGAATGCACGTACCGGCGGCGATGGGTACGCGCATCGGGTGCTTTACGCGTGTCGTCGCCGATGTAGGTGACGAGCAATCGATCGTGGGCAACACATCGACCTTTTCGGCGCACCTCGCGCGAATGCGCGAGATGCTCGACGTTGCCGATGCACGCACGCTCGTACTCGTGGATGAGATCGGCGGAGGCACCGAGCCAGGAGCCGGCGCGGCGCTCGCAATTGCGATGATCGAGCGGCTCCTGTCCGCGGGTGCGTGCGGCGTGGTCACCACGCACGCGACCGAACTCAAGCTTTTTGCTAGCGGGACGCAGGGCGTGGTCAACGCGAGCGTACGCTTCGATCCGAGCACGTTTGTGCCTACGTATCAACTCGACGTCGGAGCGCCCGGACAATCCCTCGCGTTTCCCCTAGCGCGCTCGCTCGGGGTCGCGGAAGACGTCGTGGAGCGCGCACAGGCGTTGTTGGATTCGCGCGAGCGCGATTACGAATCGGCGTTGGCCGAACTCTCGCTGCGCGCGGCCGAACTGCAAACAGAGCGCGACGCGTTGCGATCGCAGCGCGGGGCAGCGGAGCGCGAGCGTGGTTCGCTCGCTCACGAACGCACGCTGTTTGAATCGGAGCGGCGCGCATTCGCGGATCGCGCCGAGGAACGCATGCAGCAGAGTCTGCGCGAGTTCATGGCGGAGCTGCAACGCCGTGCGGCTGCGACGCAGGCAAGTCGACCGCGCGTGACCGAGTCCCATGCCAATTTACTGGGAAAGAGCGCCGACGATCTTCGCCGGCACCTCGGAGTCGGCGAGGCAGCTGCGGCTCAAGCGCCGGCGCAACCCTCGGCGTTCGAATCGAACGATCGCGTGCACGTTCATTCGCTCCGAACCGATGGAACCGTCGTCGAGGACTACGGCACGAACGTGTTGGTTGCAATCGGGCCGATGAAAACGGTGGTGAAGAAAAGCGATCTTACCCTGCGGAATGCGCGCAAGCGCGTTCCAGCGGGCGAACGAGGAGGTCGAACCGAGAGCGGCACGAGCGCGAAGGTCGATGCTGCAACGCGTTCGATGCCCGAGCTCGACGTGCGAGGGAAGAGGTTTATCGAAGCGCAGCCGCTCGTAGAGCGTTGGATCGACGAAGCCGCTCTTGCAGGAAATTCTCCGCTGCGGCTGATCCACGGCAAGGGAACGGGGATGCTCGGCCGCGGTTTGCAGGAGTATCTTCGCACGCATCCATCGGTTACCGGCGTGCGCTACGGCCACGAGGACGAGGGCTCCGGCGGCGTGACGATAATAGACCTGCAATGACCTCGGCGCACTTTTCCGACGTAGAGTATCTGCTCGACGGATTCGACCATGTCGAAACCGTCGAAGACGTGCGGGCACGCCTCAAACTCGGACGTCCGCTCAACATCAAGCTCGGAATCGATCCGACCAGCCCCGATCTGCATTTAGGGTTCATGGTGGTGCTCCACAAGCTGCAGCGATTCGCCGAAGCCGGGCACGACGTCACGCTGATTATCGGCGACTTTACGGCGAGCATTGGCGATCCGAGCGGCCGCAATGCGATGCGACCGCCGCTTTCACGCGAGCAGATCGAAGCAAACATGGTTACGTACCGCCAGCAAGCCGGCAAAGTGCTCGACTTGGAGCGCATAAAAATCCGCTATAACTCCGAGTGGCTCTCGCAGTTGAATTTTACGGATATCGTGCGCTTGGTTTCGCATGTCACCGTTGCGCAAATGATCGATCGCAACGATTTTCACACTCGATACACGGCCGGTACGCCAATCTCGCTACACGAATTTCTATATCCGGTTGCGCAAGCGTATGATTCGATCGCGATACGAGCCGACATCGAACTTGGCGGGACGGATCAACTCTTCAATCTGCTCCTCGGCCGCCAGTTCCAGCGCGAATACGGCCAGCTGCCGCAAATCTGCGCTACGGTGCCGCTACTCGTTGGCCTGGACGGCCAGAAGAAGATGAGCAAGTCGCTCAGCAACTACGTTGGCATTGCCGAAACCGCGCAGACGCAATTCGGTAAGTTAATGTCGCTGCCCGACGAGCTCATGCCGACGTACGCGCGACTGGCGGCGTTTCGCACCCAACAAGAGGCCCAAGAGCTCGCCGCATCGCTAGAATCCGGCGGCATCAATCCGATCGATGCGAAGAAGGCGCTCGCACAAGAGATCGTAGCCCGCTATCACGGCGCGAATGAGGCGGGCGAGGCGCGCGCGTATTTCGAGCGTACGGTGCAGCGCAAGGAAATTCCGACCGACGATCTTCCGGAAATTGCGCTCGGTGATGCGCGCCGTGTCGCCGACGTGCTCGTGCGGGCCGGTTTTGCCGAAAGCAAACGAGCTGCCGAGCGACTTATCTCCGGGAATGGGGTCAAGGTGGATGGTATAGTCGTGGACGACCCGCGAGCCCCGTGGACGGCACACGGTCCGGCCGTGCTCTCGGTGGGATCGCGAAAATTCGCGCGCGTCGTTCCCTAGAAAGGAAGTCATGGCCGAAAAAACGTTCGTCTGCAAGCGGTGTAAACGTGCCTATCCGTATCCGCAAGTCGGAGAGCGCCCGATTCGCTGCGAGTGCGGATGGTGGTATTACAACGATGGCGCAGCGATTCGCGAAGCATTCTGGGAACGCATCGATCCGTACCGCACGCCTCGGAACTGGGTAGCGCTCTTCGAAGCGGGCGTGTAGTTAGGGCACCTACGCCGTACGTTCGGCGAGTTCGCGCAGCTCGGCAGCGGTGAAGACGTAGGCCTTTTTGCAGAATTCGCAAGTCGCTTCCGATTCGCTACGCTCTGCCGCCAGCGCGCGCAGCTCCTCGGCGCCCATTCCGAGCAAAGCAGCCTCGACCTTTTCTCGCGTGCACGTGCACGCAAAGCGAATCGCGAGCGAGCGCTGCATGCGCACCTGCGTTGATCCCGCCAGCGCATGCAACAGGGCATGCGCGTCGGCGCCATCGCGGATCAGCGTCGTGACCGGTGGCATTGCAAGCGCGCGCTCTTCGAGCGCTGCAATCGCTCGATCGTCAGCGCCTGGAAGGACTTGCGCTAAGACGCCACCTGCGGCGAGAACGCCATCCGGATTGGCGAGCACGCCAAGCGCGACGACGCTTGGAATCTGCTCCGAATTGACCAGATATGAGGCGATGTCTTCCGCGATTTCGCCGGAATACAGTGGGACGACGCCGACGTACGGCTGACCAACTTCGTACGATTTCGTGACCTGCAAGGAGCCCTCACCGATGACGCCGGCGACGTCGAATTTTCCGGCTGCGTTCAGCGGCAAGTCGGGGTACGGATTGCGCGCGAATCCGCGAGCGCCGAGTACGTCGGGCTCCAGCAGCCACGCGTCGGCGGCGATCGAGCCAATTGGGCCGTCGCCGGTTATTTGCAACGTGATCCGTTCGCTGCCTTTGAGCGAAACGCCAAACAGCGTCGCCCCGGTTGTCAGACGCCCGGTGGCTGCCGTCGCAACTGGAGAAAGGTCGTGACGGCGGCGAATCTCGGTGACGAGATCGGTCGTAATTGCTGCGGCAATGGCGATACCGGCCTCCGGCGCGGAGGCGCTGACAAGCAAATCGGGCATGAAACCCGTCTGGTCCGAAGGCTCGCGCTTTTCCTCCTGAGAAAGACGCACCATGCGCGTTCTTGTGATACACGGGCCGAATCTCAATCTGCTCGGCGAGCGGCAGCCTGAGATCTACGGGAAAAAGACGCTTTCCGAATTGAACGACGATATTACGGCGGCAGCGCGCGAGCTTGGCATCACCGTCGATTGCGTCCAGCATAATGGCGAGGGAGAGATCATCGACGCGATTCACGAGGCGCGCACACGCTACGACGGCATTGTCATCAATCCCGGTGCTTACGCACATTACTCGTACGCGATTGCCGATGCGATATCGTCAGTGCGCATCCCCGTTATCGAAGTACATCTTTCGAATATCGCTGCGCGCGAGCCACATCGGCGCGTTACTGTGACGGCTGCATCGTGCGCCGGAAGCGTCTCCGGGTTTGGCGGACGATCCTACGCGCTGGCATTGCGCGCGCTCGCGGAAAGTGCCGAAAAATAAGGAGGAGCGGGCCCGCCCCATGCGTATATCCCCTCCCTGGCGGCCAGCTCTCATCCTTCGTTCGAACCCTTCCTCTGCGTGCCGCCAACAGGAGATTCAGTTTGACGAAAGCCGATCTGATTGATGCCGTCGCCGGCGAGAGCGAACTCTCAAAGCGCCAAGCTAGCGAAGTGGTAGACTTGATCCTCGAAGAGATCAAGACGGCGTTGCAGAAGGGCGATCGCGTGGCATTGACGCCATTCGGAAGCTTCGTCGTTCGTAGCCGTAAGGCGCGCGAAGGACGCAACCCAAAGACGGGCGAGAAGATCAAGATTGCTGCGCGAAAAGTTCCTGCATTCGTCGCGGGTAA
>JASHZC010000145.1 GCA_030042755.1 Vulcanimicrobiota bacterium
AACCCTTGACGATGCCCGATTAACGCCGTTGCGTCGTACGTGGCTTGAATCATTTGATCGGAGTCCGCAGCAACTAGCACCGATGTTATGGGCGTCTGCCACACGTCGCCACTTGGATAAGGGCAACCAAGGAACGTTGATACCGCGCCGGAAGCGCTCAGTGGGCGCGCAAATTGGCCGAAGGTCGACGCGAGAGCAAAAGAAACAAGAAGCCCTACGCGTAGCTTATTCATTAGCGAAATGCGAGCTCGAGAGAGCGGCACGAGGGGCCGAGGCGTAAACCACGGGTCTTCGCACTACCGCCTTTTCGTCGGCTGCATCAGTTCGCAATTTATAGGTTGACGCAATGTAGACGAGCTGAGCCGCCGTCGCAAACACGAGCCAGGTCCATTTGTCATGGAACGAATCAATAAAGAATGCGGTCGTGCAAATACCGATTAGGCCACCTTCGATCATTACTCGGTAGTCGTAAAGCGGATGATCGCGTTGAATCGTGCGCAGCATCGTGAAGTTTACAACGATAAACCAGACGACTAGTCCCAGCCCAATGACGCCTAGCTCGACCAAATAACGCAGAAGTACATTGTGTGGCGGAGCGTCCCAACCATAGAGGTGCGTCTGTGGAGTCGCTAGGTAAAAGCGGTTGAAGACAATGGGGAACGTTCCGATCCCTGAACCGAAGAGCCCATAGTGCTTTGCGGCCTCAAGACCGACAGCCCAAATTGAGGTGCGGCCCGCTCCCCCCGTTGAGACTGCCGTCGAAAAGCGTGAGATTAGCTCCACACTAAACGGAACCAAGGCAAGAATAACCGCGCAGCCCGCCACCGCGAGTTGGACGCGATACCGAGAGCGCCAGAAAAAGTACGCCATGACAACCACGAACGCGCATGCCGCCTCGCGCGAGGCGCTGAGCAGAATGCCCGAAACCATTACGCCCACGAGTGCAAATCCAGCCAACTTTAGGGTAAGCCACCGGCTGCGAAGCGCAAACATCATCACGATTGTGATGGGGAAGATTAATGCATCCGCGTATTCATTTGGATCGATATGATTTGCGCCCTGTTGCAAGACGAGTCTGCTGTTGTGGATCGGATCCACTTGCGGCGGGTGTTCGTGAAAATACACCATACCCGCTACCGACGCGATTACGTACGCAGCGACTATAGCAATAAGAATGAACTTAAAATCGGGCAGCGTTATCGGCGTGAGTGTCAACGCTGCGTAGAGCAGCGCAAGCCCCAAAAATGATCCCATAGGAACGGCGGCACTCTGGGGGTCAACCGTCCATAAGAGCGAGATCGTCATCCAGACAACAAAGAACCCAATGATGCGCAGGTTGAGCTTCGGCGTGACGATGCGCCGCACACGAAGGCAGTAGTACAGTAGAAAGAGACCGGTTACTATGCCGACGATTTTCGCTAGCGTACCAGCGCTTGAGATATCCACTAGCATGTCGAACGGCATAAGACAGATATAGAGGGCGTAGGGAAACACCAGAGGTCGTACGAGCGCTAGGTATGCGATCAGCGGCGAAAGCAGCGCTGCGACCACTACTGCGTCCTTCAAAGGCGTGCCGCTGGAAACAAAATACGCCGCGCACACGACAACGAATGTGAAGCCAATCGCGACGGGAAACATTGGCGAGCGCATTGGTCTCGTCAGTGACGCACCTTGCGCCGCGCTGCGCGCGTCGCTCGTTCCGATCGACAGCCACTCCATTACGCTTAGGCTATCTCGAACGGCCAAATCGGCGAAGGGCCGCGCGGTTCTTCACGAGAGCCCTTCCTCCTAGTGCTCGGGACCGACGGCTAGCCAAAGAGGAATATTAAGAAAAACGAGGCTTCCGAGCGCTTGGGCTGCTATTGCCCCAGCCGCAGCTTTACATTGTCTTTACATAGCTTCCTTGCTCTCTTGCCAAAACTTAAACTGAGCTTGCCGATAACCTAACAACCAGGACACGGGTGGTCGCCTCTTCGATCGGCCTACCTTGCCTTCGGTAGGTACGTTCCCCAAAGCAACTGCTAAAGCGAGGTCACAATGTCTCTTCGGATTTCCATCCGGGGCTCTTCAACGCGGCCTTTTTTCACGGTGGCTGCGCTTTGCTCTGCTTTGGTAACGACCGGTTGCGGTGGGGGTGGCGGGGGCGGCGGCGTCCTCCCAGTGTCTGATTCATACCACCACGATCGGCCGGATCCGAGCTCTTCGCCGACTGCGTCGCCCAGCTCGAGTGCCTCGCCTTCAGCATCGCCGGGGGGCTCAACTTCACCGACTTCATCCCCAGGAGTTGGCGCCTCGCCGTCCTCCGCGCCCGGGACAGGCGCGTCACCGACATCCTCGCCGGCGGCTAGCGCTTCTCCGACCTCTGCGCCCAAGGCAACCAGTGCGCCGACCGCGGCGCCCACTGCAGCTCCTGTGGCCGCTACGGGCGGCGACTTTCTGGGATGTCCGTATCCAAGCGGGGACGTTTGGCAGACCAATATCACCTCCGCCCCCCTCGCTGCAAATTCGGCCCAAATGATCCAAGCAACCTACGATGCGATCGCCGCAGTGGGCACCGAGGGGCAGGGATTCAATGTTTGGACCCCTGTTACTGAACAGATCAATTCGGCTACGAACGCAACGCCGCAGGTCAAGGTTGCCGGCACCGTGTCGTATCACACACCCTACTCGCCGGTTCCTTGGCTGTCGAGTTTCTACATCGAACCCGGAAGCGACGGACACTCGATGGTGCTGAATACCCAAAATTGTGAATACTACGAGGGCTACCAAACGAGCTACAGCGCTGGCGAACTCCACGAGTACAACGGAAGCATGTGGAATTTGACTCAGCCCTTCTCCCAGCCCTCGGTGAATCCGGGATCAACCGCATCGGGAATCCCAATTGGATTGCTTGCCGTCCGTCCTGAGGAACTGACGGCAGGACTAATCCAGCACGCGATCGGTTGGGATGCCGTAGCAAACACGGCCGCCGACGGCATCTGCGTCAGCCCGGCCGCCGCGACGGATTGCAGCGACGGTATACCCTACGAAGGGCCATCAGCGGACGCGCCATATGCCATACCCTACGGCTCACACATTCGACTCAAGGCCAGCTTCAGCACTTCGGGGTGGCCGCGCGAGGCGCAGATCGTAGCGACCGCATTGCAAACGTACGGAGCCTACCTCTACGACACCGGATGCTGTAATGCGATTCCCTTCATCGATGACTCCTACGGAACGCCAACGTGGACATCGGCCGATCAGGCGTCGCTGAATACGATTACCATTCAAGACTTCGACGTCGTCCAGGCCCCGTGATGCCTGGGTGAGGGTGGCCCAACCGTCCCGACGATAGGGGCAAAGACCTCTGGGCAGATGCGACGCACAGGCGCTTCACTTAGAACGTGGCAGACCGGATAGTCCTTGTTGGCAGCTACCCTCCCCCTTTTGGGGGTTGCAGCGTCCACGTTCAGCGGCTTCGACGAGCACTTCAGCCCGATTTCGACGTTGAAGTGATCGACATGTATGGAAGAACCCGGGACCCGCAAGATGCTTCCGTTTTGCGGTGCGGTGGGCGTCCCGTCGGCGTTTTGCGCGCTCTGCAAGCGTTGCGCCGAAGCTCGGCATCGATCGTCCATTTCCACGTTTCCGCAATGGACGCGTTTCTTTGGGCGTCGCGCCCAATGCTAGCAAGCCTGGGCGCGAATGCACGCGCCATTATCACGATCCACGGCGGTTCCTTTGTTTCCTCGTTCCGATCCGGCCCAACCTGGAGGCGCGCAGCACTTCAAAGCGTACTGCGGCGCTTCCATCGAATTGTCACCGTCAATGACGAACAACGTCGCTTCTTGGAAGAGCTCGGCATAGACGGTGGCCGTCTAAAGGTCGTGCCAGCTTTTCTACCACCTTTCGCCGAGGAGTCCGCGCGCGTTCGCGAGATTCTATCGCCGCTCGAGGGGTGTTCGCCCATCATCATATCGTCGGGTTATGGCATGCGACATTATGGTTTCCACATTATCTTGGATGCTCTCGAACGGTATTGCGGTTCGCGCCCCGGCTCGATAATCTGCACCTACAACTCGTATGACGAAAGCTACATGGCCGAACTAGGAAAGCCCCGAAGCGTACCGTGCGTGATTGCTCGCGATCTCAACCCCGCGGAGTTCGCGTGGATTCTCGAAAAGTCCGACACCTACGTGCGCGCGACGGATCGCGACGGCGACGCTGTTGCAATCCGCGAGGCATTGTACTTTGGCAAAAACGCCATCGCGTCCGATTGCGTGCATCGGCCTCCTGGCGTTGTGCTTTTCCGAACCGACGACGTGGCGTCGCTTTCAGATGCGCTCGAGATGACTGCGTCACGCCCCCCTACCCCCCGGGTTCATGACGCCGGCGCCTCCGGTCTGGAAGCTTTGCTCGATGTGTATCGCGAGGCGCTTTGCGCATGAAACAGGTTTTACAAGACCTCAAAACGGGCGCCACGATTCTCGCGAACGTCCCGAGCCCCGCGGCGAAGGCCAATCATTTGCTCGTTCGGACGAGAAAGACGTTGGTTTCTGCCGGAACCGAGCGCATGTGGCTCGATTTTGGGAAGGCCAACCTGATCGAGAAGGCACGCCAGCAGCCGGACAAAGTTCGACAGGTGCTCGACAAGGTTCGCAGCGACGGACTGCTGCCAACGCTCGATGCCGTACGTCGTCGTTTTGAAGAGCCGCTGCCAATGGGCTATTGCAACGTCGGAACCGTTATGGAACTTGGACCGGGTATCCACGGTTTTGCTGTCGGCGATCGCGTCGTTTCAAACGGCAAGCATGCCGAAGTTGCCTGCGTTCCGAAGAACCTGTGCGCGCGGGTGCCTGCTGAGGTCAGCGACGAAGCTGCGTCATTCACGGTTCTCGGTGCTATTGCTCTTCAGGGAATTCGATTGGCAGCGCCGACGATCGGCGAAACGTTTGCCGTCGCTGGCTTAGGGCTCGTCGGTCTGCTCGCCGTGCAGTTGCTCAGGGCCAACGGCTGCCGCGTCTTCGCATGTGATTTTGATCCCGACCGCGTCGCTCTTGCAGCATCCTTTGGTGCCGAAACGCTCGTGTTGCAAGAAGACGTTGATCCCGTTCCGGCCGCGCTCGCGTATTCGCGCGGACATGGCATCGACGGCGTAATCGTTGCAGCAGCCACAAACAGTGCGGCGCCAATTCACCAAGCTGCGCAAATGTGCCGGAAACGGGGACGCATCATCTTGGTCGGCGTCACCGGTCTCGAGCTCTCTCGCGCCGACTTCTACGAAAAGGAGCTCAGCTTCCAAGTTTCGTGCTCGTACGGCCCAGGGCGATACGATGTGGCCTACGAGGAGGGCGGTGCTGATTATCCCTTCGGGTTCGTTCGCTGGACGGCGCAGCGAAATTTTGAAGCGGTGCTAGATTTGCTGACCTCCGGCGCTCTGAACGTAAGCACATTGGTTACACATCGTTTTGCGTTCGATGAAGCGCCCGCAGCGTACGAAGTACTCGGAAGCCACGCTGCCCACTTAGGCATTATTCTTGACGCGACCACATCACGTGACGATGCACCGGAGCGTACGATCGTTCTGAAAGAGCGAAGCGAGCACCCACGGCCCGTTTCGGCCGGGAACGTCGGTTTCGTCGGAGCCGGTAAGTATGCTTCCGGTATTTTGATCCCGGCATTTCAAGCGGCTGGGGCGAACCTGCGTACGATCGCATGTTCTGCCGGTGTGAGTGGTTTCGACAGTGGTAAAAGATTCGGATTTGCCTGCGCGACGACCGATGCGGAAGTGATCTTCAATGACGAAACCATCGATACCGTAGCTATCGCGACGCGCCACGATTCCCATGCGCAGTTCGTTTGCAAGGCCTTACGCCGTGGCAAGCACGTATTCGTAGAAAAGCCGATGGCGCTCTCGCTTCGCGAAATCGATGACATACGCTCCGCTTACGGGGAAGCCCCCGAGGCGTTGCATCCAATACTCATGGTTGGATTCAACCGTAGATTCGCACCGTATGTGCAACGCATGGCGGAACTTCTCGCAGATATTCGTCAGCCAAAGTCGTTCGTCATGACGGTAAACGCCGGGCCCATTCCGCAAGATCATTGGACTCAGGACGCTAGCGTGGGCGGCGGGCGCATCGTCGGCGAAGCATGTCATTTCATCGATCTTCTCCGCTTTCTTGCTAAGTCACCCATAACGGCCATCACGGCAACAACATTACACAACGATCCACAAGAAAGTGGCGATAAAGTCAGCCTCGACCTCCGCTTCAACGATGGGTCAATTGGAACTATTCACTATTTCGCCAACGGTCACCGATCGTTCCCGAAGGAACGCTTGGAAGTGTTCTGCGGCGGGAAGATTTTGCAACTATCAAACTTCCGCGAGCTGCGTGGGTTCGGGTGGGGTAGATTTCGAGCCATTCGTTCGTGGAGCCAGGACAAGGGGCAACGCGCGTGTGTCAAGGCATTTATGGATGCCATACGCACTGGATCGACCTCACCAATTCCATTTGAGGAGCTCATCGAGGTTGCGCGGGCGACGATAACTGCGGCTGATGCGGCCCGAGACGCTCGATAAGCTAGGGGTTTACTTCCGAACGGTCAGGCATCTGCGGCCCGACCAGATCCTGCGTCTGACCTATCGTCGCTTCAGGCCGGCATCCGCCCCACACAGACGCCTTGGCGCGGTGGAAGTTCGGAGCCACGAACGCCTTTGCTCGCCAATTCCACGGCCGAATCAGAGCGATCGGAGCGACGTGCTCGCGTTCGTCGGCTTCGAGAAGAGCATCCGAGACGCCATCGACTGGCGCTCCGCAGAAATGTCTCGCTTGTGGCGTTACAATCTCCATTACTTCGACTTTCTAGCGGACCAACATCGAACCGACGACTGGAAACGCTCGGCCATCAGCAACTGGATCGACTGCAATCCACGCGGCACTTCGGTTGCATGGGAGCCTTATCCAATGTCACTACGAATCGTCAACTGGATCAACTTCTTCTATCAATGCAAGCCCGATAAGGTTGAGCATCGCTGGCTCAAGAGTCTTTACGAGCAGGTCCTCTGGCTAGAAAACAACCTGGAAAAACACGTTCTCGCAAACCACTACCTGAAGAACGCTAAAGCGCTTGCAATTGCCGGTGTCTACTTTTCAGGCGCCGACGCGGAACGCTGGCGATCGACGGGACTAAAAGTATTCCGATCCGAGTCGTCCGAGCAATTTCTCGCGGATGGTGGTCACTTCGAGCGTAGCCCGATGTACCACGTCATCTCTTTGGAAGACGTTCTGGACGTATTGAACTATATCAATGGTGATACGTCTCTGGCGTCGTCGGCGCTAATCGACCATCTTGAATCGAATGCCCGGAGCGCGCTCGACTTTCTCGACGCGATACTTTTGCCCGATGGGCGCATTCCACTTTTCAACGACTCTGCGTACGGCATCGCACCGGATGCCGAGCAAATTTTCTCATACGCAAACAAGATTGTGCATTACGAGCGCACGCCGCCGCCCATTGAATTATCAGTACGGGCCTTGAGCGCGAGCGGATACTACGTCATCCGGGACCGAGGCGACATGCTGATCGTCGACTGCGGGCCTCTCGGGCCCAGCTATCAGCCAGGTCACGGGCACTGTGATTGCCTGAGCTACGAGCTGGTGATCAACAACGAGCGTATCGTCATCGATACGGGAGTTCATGACTATGAGCCCGGACCTTCACGACAACATGCTCGAAGCACGGCCGCTCACAACACAATCGTTGTTGACGGGTGCGATCAATCGGAGATTTGGGGAGTTTTTCGCGTCGGCCGACGTGCGTCGCCGTTGGGCGCCTCGCTAACGAAGCTGTCCAGTAGTGAGGCAACTTTTGCCGGAACGCACGACGGTTATCGGCGCCTTGCCGGCGGGGTGATTCACCGCCGAAGCGTCAGCTATTCATCGGGTGTCTGGCGGCTAGAAGATATCATCGAGGGCAGAGGGCATCACTCTCTGCAGAGCCGCGTACACCTCCACCCCGGGCTCGCTGCCCGAATTGTTGACGCTGGCGTCGCAATCATAGGCCGCGACGATCGACAGCGCGCGTTCCTATCCCCAATTACAGCCAGTGCAACGATCGAGCTCGCACCGGTTTACCCGGCGTTTGGAGTATCGCAAGAAGCCCACGTAATCGTCATGTCGCGCCAAGCCACTCTTCCCGCCACAATCGGATACACGCTCACGCCATCTAACCTAGCCCCGGCATAAACACACGCTTTTCTAGCGGGTGAATATTTTTGCTGCTTGGGCGATGACGAGGGCCGCAGGAAGCAACAGTATCTGCGATATCAAAAAACCGAGAATTGCTGTGCCCGACAGCCCGGTCACCAGCGCTTTGACGTCGTCTAGGGTCCGCTCACCGCGTGCCGTCTGGTCGGTCATAAATGCCGATGCAGGGTCCACAACAAAGTTATAGGCAATAACTGCGAATCCATTGATTAAGCCACTCGAGATGAGCGCTGTCCGGGCAACGGTTGCATCCAAGACGCTCGCGTAGGCCGCTGATACGATGCCTATTCCGAATACAGCGGACACAATCGTATTGAGGACGAGAACGTCTTTAGGAACATTTCGAAATGTAAAACGATAAACGTCCCGTTCGCCCCCACGCCAGGCCTCCCGCACGATACCCATGGCGGTGTTTGGCTGCAACGCCCGCAAAAGGGCCTTTATCACGTTTCCGGTCTTCTCGAATGCGCGAATTCCTCGCAAATAAACCCTTACGAAAACCGGCACAGCGAGCGTGCCGAGGACCGTGCCCGCCGTCCCCGCAATCACGATTAGCCGCAGCTGCCAGACGAAGCCGCTCTGATCGCCAGTCTGACCCGCGCGGTCAGAAAGAGCGCCCAGCATCGGCATATAGAGCATCGAAGAAAAACGGCTCGCGGTTACGAATAGATTGTAAAGCGACATCGCCGTTCCAACTCGCCCCGATTTTGCGCCCGCGAGTCGTGCCGCGTATGCAGCGATCGAAATGGTCTGAACGATACAATTGAGCAGCATTGCCACAACTAGCTGCCACGACCAAAATAACCCGACGTGCACTTAATTCAGCGTAACGTGTAACGGCGACATTATAATGCTGCGATCCTCCGCGAATAGTCGCTCATGATCGCTTCTCTCCTGTAGAATTTCTCTACGAATGAACGCCCTCGTTCGCCGATCCCGCGCAACTCATTCTTCTCTAGCCGCGCAAACCAGCGGAGCGATTCCGCAAGCACCGCCGGATTGCCAGGCTCGATCGCCATACCTCCGCCACTCTCGAGTGCCGTAGCCGAGGCTTCTCCCTCGGCAGCAACGAGTATAGGACAGCCGATCGACAGCGCATCAAAGATTTTCGTTGGAATGCTCTCTGCAATGCCTTTTTGCAAAGGTACGATGGCAACGTCTGCGTCCGCCATCATTTGCATGGCCTCCGGGCGAGGTACCGCTCCCAACAATCGGACGTTTGATAAGCCTTCCCGCGCAACGCGCTGGCGCAGGCGATCGCCCTGCGCGCCATCACCCACGATCCAGATTGCGATGCGCCGCTCGGATTCCAGAATCGAAGCAGCATCGAGGATAACGTCGACGTCGGTCGTGAGGCCTAGGTTTCCGGCGTATAGTGCTACGAATTGCGAATTATTCTGTTGCTTAGACGCCGTGGTTTCCGCTGAGATGGCGTCGAAACCATTAGGAGCCAGCAGGAGGCGTTCCGGTGGTACGCCACGACTTGCAATCTGGCGCAGGGCGGTCTTTGTCACTGCAGTAATCAAAGCGGCACGCCTGTAAAGAAAACGGACTACACGTTCCGTCGATCGAGTCAGGATCCCATTCTCGGGCCACTTGCCCATTGCGACGGCGATATCCGGAAAGACGTCGCGGACATCGACGACGAGCTTCGCCCGATGGAACCATGCACCGATTAGCGCAGGCAATGCGAGCGTAATTGGCGGCGTCGTCATAACGACGTAGTCAAACCGGCGTCGCGACGTCAGCAAGAACACCGTCGCGGCTGTCGCTGAAAGGAGCCAGTGATACAACCGCGCACCATACCAACCTCGAAACCGCCGCGTAAAAAACCTTAGAACACGAGCTCCATCAAAGGTTTCCGCGCGACAGAAGCCCCAAATGTCACCAGGCCGCAACTTGCCATCGGGAAACGACGGGAAATTCGTTACCACGGTTACGTCGTTGCCCTGGCTTACCAACGCTCTCGCGAGGGAAGCCGCCCGATTCGCGCCTGCACAGGGTTCGGGGGGGAAGTAGTGGGTCAGGACGACGATTCGCTTCACGCCACTGCTTCCACGGAAAGCGTACCGTGCCGCTGTCCTAGTACGTAGCACTCAAAACCCGCTTCGCGCCAGGCTTTCGAATCTATGATGTGCCGCGTGTCGATTACGATCTTCGACCGCATAAGCTTTCCAATCGCCCATGGGTCAATCGTCTTAAACTCGCCGTGATCGGTAACGAGGACCATCGCGTCGGCACCGGCCACCGAATCTTCCAGTGACGAAGCGAGCGGCCGTGAAAACTTGCGCACGTACGGATCGTATATCGCAGTCACGAAACCGCGCTCCCGCAAGTGAGCATCTATATGCTCGCACGGACTCTCTCTAGCGTCATCGACGTCGGCTTTGTAAGCTGCGCCGAGGAGCGCGATTTTGCGCCCCACCACCGGTGCGGGAACCATTTCTGCGATGCGCCGTGCCACAAAATGCGGCATCCGTTCGTTAACCCGCCGTGCCGTCTGAATGAGCTCCGTTACAAATGGATTCGCGTTCGACAAGAACTGTGGGTCGACTGGAATGCAGTGGCCGCCAACGCCTGGTCCAGGGCTTAATATATTTACACGCGGATGATGATTCGCAAGTGCGATACTTTCCCAAGCGTCTATGCCGAACTCTTCGCCGAGCATAGCCAATTCGTTCGCAAAGGCAATGTTGACATCGCGATATGTATTCTCAACTACCTTTACGAATTCAGCGACCTTTAAATTGGTGAGATAAATCTCGCCACTGCAGAACGAGGAGTACAATGCTTGGACGAATTGCGCATCCTCAGGCAAGCGGCCACCGATGATACGAGCGTTATTCCTCATCTCCGTTACCGTCGAACCCGGGATCACGCGCTCGGGGCAGTGGGCGATGAAAAACTCCTCCGGGCGTTTACCCACCGCCAATAGCGCGTCATCGATGATACGCTCTGTGGTCCCCGGAGGGACGGTCGACTCAAGAACGATCGCTGATCCGCGTTGCGCGATTCCTGCAACCGATTTTGCGGCGCCTTCTACAAATCGCAAATCCGGACGGTTATTAACGGTGGGTGTAGGAACGCAGAGGATGTACGCTTCTGCCGGCAGCAGCGTTTCGCTGATCTGCAAGCGCCCGACACTGAGCACACGCTTCACAAGTTCAGCCACAGGCTGCTCGCTGATGTCGACCTCTCCACGGGCGAGACGCCGGCAGAGTGGCGCATCTACGTCAAATCCAAAGACGGTGTGGCCGGCCTCGGCCAATAGTGCGGCAGTCGGCAAGCCGATATAGCCAAGGCCGAGTACGGAAACGTTCATTCAGCAAATCCTTTCGCGGGGCAGCCACGCGAATGCCGTGGCAAGCAATTGTGCACGGCGGAACCGTGGGTGATCTTCACGCCGCCTCCTCCTGCGTGGAACACAGATCCAGATAGAAATTACGATGCGCTAAAGCCATCCGCTCCAACGTAAACTCGGTTTCCACGAACTCTTTTGCGCTTGAAGCCATCGCGCGCATTTCTTTTTGCTCTATAAGCGCACGCATAAGCTCACTTGAAAGATCCGCGACGTCCCAGCTAGCCGAGATTCGCGCGTATTTACCATCTCCGAGCATCGACCGAGAGCCGGTCCAAGGCGTCGTGAGAATTGGGATTCCAGCATGCATGCCCTCCAACAGGGCCAGAGGCATTCCCTCAAAACGCGAGGTCATGAGCAGTAAATCGGATGCTGCGAGAATCTGAGGAACATCCGTGCGATATCCCAGGAATCGCGTATTCCGCCAAACGCCCAGCGATACAGCGAGCTCTCGCAACTCCACTTCCAGCTCACCGGATCCTGCGAAGAGCAGTACGACATTTCGCCGTCTGTCCTCGGGGATCGCGCTGAGTGCACGCAAAGCTAAGTCGTGGTTCTTCTGAAACATCATTCGGCCAATTACCAGAACGACCGAATCATCGAGCGAAAGGTCCAGCAACGCGCGGGCTTCATTACGGTCATGGAGCGGAATTTGCGCAAAATCCAAACCATTCGGGATGATCTGAACCTTGCTCGGCTCAAGCCCGTCGAGCTGAGTTACCATTCTGGTCTGTTCGGAGAAGAAAGTGAGGTACCGAGTCGTGTGTGGGCCTAGCGTTCGATCTGCCAGTCGATCGAGGAGTGACCGCCTCGGGTCACAAGGATTATGCTCGGTATGAACGATCGTACGAACGCCCGCGGCCACAGCAGCAAAACGTCCCCAATACTTTCCCACGTGCATGTGCGTGTGGACCACATCCGGCCTGAACGAACGAATCTTTTCGACTAAGCGAACGATGAATGTGAAATCTCGACCACTAGCCCTCGAAGCGTCTAAGACAGGGAATGTCACTGCCTGCCGTTGCTCGTCCCGTGGTGCGTACACGGTCAGCAGCGCAGCAGTAGTGTCTTGTGACTGAAGACGCGGCAAGAGCTGCATGATCTGACGTTCGGCGCCATATCCTTGCATAGTTGGTAAGATATGCAGAATCCGCAGCGGTGCTCGACGGCTCATACGATGCTCCGCGCTCCACCGCGAACGGTCAACACGTCTGACGCTATGGAACTTGGTAGGGCGCTTGCCCAGGCTTGAAAACGACTCTCCAGCGTTGCGCCGTAGTTGCGCCAGCGTTCAGCCACAACGGCAAATAGATCGTTTTTCGTCATCGATAACAGCACATTAAGCTGCGCAACGTGGAGTGCGTGCCGACGCAGCGATGCAGAGCGCCGAATTCCTGCCGAAGAGGCAAGGAGGCTGCCATACGACCAGCTACCCGAATCGTAGCACGGCAGATACTTCTCTAATGTTGCTAGACTGTGTTCGTACAAATCGCGAAGACGATCGACCCTCGCTCTACCGAGAAGTTCGAAGATGCCCCAGAGCGCAGAAATCCATGCTCCGAGAATGTGGCTCGGGATCGGCCCTGCGATGCCTTCAAGGAAACAATCGTCTCCGCTCTGCCAAAGAACACCGCCTTTCCGAACGTCGACCATCATTGGGACCGAAGCGTCGATCGCACGTTCCAGGTACAGTTGCTCTCGCGTCTCTTCATAGGCGCGTAGCAACAGCGAGATCGCTTCGCCTTGCGCCTTTGCGGAAATAAAACCAGCTCCACAACCGTAAGCAGCCGATGCGTAAGGAAAGCTGTAGAACCCACGCACTCCAACCGCCCCTTCTTGAGCGTTCGCTGCCCATTGTGCGTGTGCCAAAAAAGCTTCCCTGGCTCTCTCGTCGTCGGTCCTGACCCAGCGCGCGTGTGCATTTAGGCCCGATTGCAGGATCTCAAGCGGATCGTTTTCGCCGCGACGATGCCACGCGTGTTCGCGTGCCAGATCGTCGGCTAGTTCTTCGAATCGTCCGAACGTTACGTAATACGGTCCGAGATCCCCGGCGCGCCCATCGTAGAGGCGGTGCGGACGATCGATCGGCCACGGTAGGAGCAGTGCGCTTCGCAGTCGCTGAATCACGCCTTACTCTTCATCCGGCCCGTTGGAATAGAAACTCTGCCGCCGTGCGAATGAGCAGCGAGATGTCCATGAACAACGACCACTCTTCCAGATAGTAAAGGTCAAAAGTCAAACGCATCGCGATATCATTAGCATCGACGAGGCGATGCATCTTCATATGCGATAACGCCGTAATGCCGGGTCGGACAAGGTGACGTTCATCGTAGTGCGGATACGATGCGCGAAACGATTCAACGAATGTCGGCCGTTCCGGTCGCGGACCGACGAGCGACATATCGCCTTTGAGAACGTTGAAGAATTGCGGCAGCTCGTCGAAGCTAAACCGTCGCATGATTGCGCCGACTCGAGTTCGGCGATCGTCATCCTTTCTCACCCATACCGCTCCGGTTTGTCGTTCGGCGTCAAGACACATGGAGCGAAACTTGAGTATTTCAAAGACCCGGCCGTTGAGGCCAACGCGTTCCTGGCGATAGAATATCGGCCGCCCGTCCTCAATCAAGATTGCGGCGGCACATATCAGCATGACGGGCGAGAAGACTGCGAGTGCAATTGGAGCGAGCACCAGATCCATCATGCGTTTCGCCAGTCGGGCGCGGGGGGTGCACGCCTTAAGGCGCTCAGGCACGATAAGCGCTTGGTGACCGTCGATCTCAAGCGATAGGGCATAGCTCTGCTGTCGAATCCGAGGTGGAGCGAAGGCGATGCGCACTTGCCGCAGGGCCGCGACCTCGAGAAGACGCGGGATCAAGACCGGCGAGGGGATCTCCGTAAAGATGATCGTGTCGCAGCCTCGCGAGAAGGCCTCATTCAGCCAAGGGATGTTCGAGAGCGTCGGGTCCCCGTTTGCGCCGCCGTCGCAATCACGGTCGAGGTTCGTGATCGGTATGAGAATTGTCGATTCTCGAGAGACGTCCATCGCTTCGCAAACCTGCTCGGCCCGATCCATGCTCCCGACGATGGCCACACGGCGTTGCCGCCGGAATGCACCACTCTCGCGCAGCGCCCGCAGTCCCGTTCGCGTAAGCGCAGCTCCAAGGATCGAGAAGCCAAGGGCAAGTAGGAGCACCATCCGCGATGCCGAGATCGCAGGAACGAGCGTGAAGAGCAGCAGTTGCGGGATGATGCCGATCGTGAGCGCAGTAACCGTGAAGTAGAGTTCGTCCTTCACCGAAAGCGCTGCAGTCTTTCGATACAAACCCAAGCGTTCGAAGATAATTAGCCATAGTGCTACGTAGCCGGCGTCGAACAGCACAACCTTCGGAACCGAGAAGCCGCTATGGTGGTGTCCGTATACTATGAGGTTGCCGAGGAAGAGCGCCGTACAGAACACGAGGATGTCCGTCGCCACCAGTACCGCAACCCAGGCCCGCGAATGTGGGATCGCAGAGCGCGAGAGTCGCGGAAGGGAAGCATTTCGGTCGAGTTCAGCCGATCGCTCGAGGACTTGAAGCGACATGCAATTTCCTGAAGGTGACAGGTTGTGGCCAGATCATATCCAACGCCGCCCGCGTGGAGCCAGGGTCGTTGGCCCTGGCGCTCCGGGACCCCCGGATTGGGAGTTTCGTCCATAAAGGTGGGCGCTCTCGCCCTTCTAGCCCACCGCCGCACCTTCGTATGCTTAGGGCGTGAAGACATACTTTGCGCGCCCCGCGATGTCGATCGTGGCGTGCCTTGTCCTATCTTCAGGCATTCCGACTGGGGCGCCGGCCGCGACAGCGGCCAATAACGCCACTCCGACAGGTTACGTCCTTCATCCAGGAGACCAGCTCAGCGTAACCGTCTTTGGGGAGCAGTCGCTAAGCCAAGTGACGACGGTCCTCCCTGACGGTTCGATCACGTATCCGTTGGTCGGTAGGCTCAACGTAGGCAACGAAACGATCGACGAAGCGACTCAGAGCCTAACACACGCATTAAAGCAGTACATTCGCGATCCGGTCGTGTCTATCGCGATAACGCAGCTCGGTGCATACGACGTACTGGTCCTCGGCGACGTCAAGACTCCCGGGAAGTATTCGTTGCCTTCGTCGGCTCGGCTCGCCGATGCGATCGGCGCCGCCGGCGGACTCGACAGCGTAAACGGCGATTATCCCGACGCGCGAGTCAGCATCAATAACGAACCGCCGCAAACGGTTTCGCTCCAATCTCTCCTTAGAGACGGCGACGTTAACGCGAACCTGCCGCTTGGGAGCGAAACGGTCGTCTATGTGCCCGGTCCGACACCGATGCAGGTACAAGTTGTCGGGAATGTCGACAAGCCGGGAACCGTGGAGGTACACGTCGGCGATCGCCTTTCGATGGCGGTAGCGGTCGCCGGAACGACGACCAGCTCGCAGGCCGATCTCGCCCACATTCGCGTTACCCGTACCGCAGCCGACGGCACAACGACGACGACCGAGTACAACCTGTACAAAGCCCTCAAGGGTGGTGATCTGGCTTCCGATCCCGTCCTCGATAAGAACGACGTGATCTACGTCCCGCAAGCGCGCCAAGGCAACTCGTTGTCTGGATTTGCGCAGGGAATATTATTGCTGCTCTCGCGTCTGTACATCCCAATCTAGGAGCATTCATGGCACGGAATCTCGCTACGCAGGTGGCGTCCTCGATGCAACCGGCGGTCTACGAGCCGACAAAAGAGGCAGAAGGCCTTCACGACCTCGCACGCATCGGAAGGCTGTTCGCTTCCATCCGCGCTCACTGGCGGCTCTTCACGACGATTCTGGTCGGATTCATCATCCTCGTTACGGTCGGCACGCTGATCGTTCCGAAGAAATACACGGCCACGGTAAAGCTCATCGTCGGGGGTCAGCAGAACGAGTCGGATGCCCAGGAAAAATACTCGTCACTGCCCGTTCTGAATGCGCTCGCCCTGCAAAGTAACACGATTACTCCGGATACCGTAGCGGATTTGGTGCAAGAGGATCCGGTCGTCGACCGCGTCATCTCGACGCTCAAGCTGGATCTGTCGCGCGATCAGCTGCTCGGTCACATCAGCGTAAAGCCCGTGCTCGACACGTCGATTCTCACGCTGAAAGTGACCTGGGGAGATCCCGTTAAGGCGGCAGCGATCGCAAACACATTCTCGTCCGTTTTCGTCGATCGCGAGCGCACGATCATCAGCTCCCAGGCTGTCGCTGCACAAGACTACCTGAAACAGGCCATCAACGATGCGCAGAATTCGCTGCAGCAGGCGAACAGCGCGCTCTCCACATATCAGGCAAAATCGCAAATCGCTGATATCACCGCACAAACGCAAGGCTTGCTGACGCGCGTCGAGACGGCCGAATCAAAGATCGCGGAGCTTCAGGACGATCAGAAACAGGCCCAAGCGCAGCTCGCGAGCGCGCAGTCGCAGATGGGAGGCGTCCCTGCTACGATCGCGGGTCAGCACAATACTGACGTCAACCCCGCGATGACCCAACTCGAGTCGCAACTTGCCGATGTGAACGTTCAGCTAGCAACGGCCAAGGCGCGCTATACCGACAAATATCCGGCGGTGATAGCCTTGGAACAGCAGCGCGATCAGTTGCAGAAGCAGATCGCCACGCAGCCCGCGACCGTTTCAGGACAAACCGTCGCCATTCCCAATCCGGTTTACGAGCAGCTCGCTCAACAGGCGGCCACGCTTCGCAGCCAGATCCAAGGCGATTCCGCACAAATAAGCGAGCTTCAGGCGCAGCGCAAGGCCCTAGGGCCTGAGATCGCTGCGCTGCCCGCGCAGACAGCCAAGCTCGGTTTCCTTCAGGAGCGCGCGAAGCTCGCCTCGGACGTTTACACGGCCCTCGAGCAAAAATACGACGACGCGGTCGTCGCTGCAAACAGTGCGATCAGCGACGTGACCGTCGTTCAGCCTGCGGATCCCAACGACGTCGATATAACGCCGAATCTACTCTTCAACCTCGTCGCAAGCGTTGTCGTCGGTCTCATTCTTGCCTTACTCGCGGTCGCGATTGTCGATGCGATGCAGCGCAGAATTCGCGAAGACAAGGACGTCGAGCGCGCGATCGGGTTGCCGGTTATCGCTCATATCCCCAGTATGACCACGAAAGACCAACGCGCTCTTCCCTGGCTCCAAACGGTCACGCTCGAAGCATTCCTGCATCTTTGCGCCTCGCTGCACATGCTCGGCCAAAAGCAGGGCGCAAAAGTCGTCGTCATTACGAGCCCGCAGAAGGGCGATGGCAAGACTACCATCGCTTATAACCTCGCGTCGGCGATGTCGCGCATTCGCTCTCGCGTTCTCCTGATCGACGCGGACATGCGCTGCCCAGCTGCACACGTCCAAGCGAACATGGAAAATGGAATGGGCCTCGCGGACGTGCTTTTGGGTGAGAGCTCCTTCGACGAAGCCGTGGTGCATTACACGCCGAGGCTCGACGTGCTGACCGCGGGGACGATACCGTCGAATCCAGTCGCATTGGCCGAGTCTTCGGCCTTTGACGACCTGCTCGACCTTGCACGTAAGGACTACGAGTGCGTGATCATCGACACTCCGGCGCTAAGTCCGGTGGTGGATTCGATCTTGATTGCTGCCCGCGCGGATGCTACGGCTCTCGTGTTATCGGCAAACGGCTCGAACGAAGGGGCAGCCGGCGAGGCCGTCACGCGACTTCGTTCGCTCGGCATCGAAAATGTAATGGGCGTCATCATGAACCGGACCAAGACGAAGTTCTCGGAATACAGCGACTACTTCTCGGCAGGCCCGCCTACCTCGCTCCCTCCGGCTCCTACGAACTCAAATGGCACTCCGCTCTTCACGAGCGTGCGTCACGAAGAGCAGGCGCCGGCGGTGTCGGCCACACCCAGCTTGACGATCATCGTACCGGCGTATAACGAGGGTGAAGCCCTGCGTCCGCACCTTCAAGAACTCTTGGCAGCGTTCGACAACGTACACGATTTCGGCCCGATCGACTACATCGTTGTCGATGACGGCAGCAAGGACAAGACCTACGAAGTCGCTCGCGAGTTCTCCAGCAACCGCGACAACATGATCGTGCTCAGGCATAGCATCAATCGTGGACTCGGCGCCGCGTTGCGGACTGCATCGCATCATGCGACCGGAGAGTACGTTCTCACCGTCGATTCCGATCTCAGCTACTCGCCCGCCGACATGATTCGTTTGCTGCGCACGGCCGTGCAGCAAGACGCGGACGTCGCGCTCGCATCGTGCTACATGAAGGGCGGACGCGTGCATGGCGTACCGTGGATGCGCGCCTTCCTGAGCCGCGAAGCCAATCGCTTCCTCTCGCTCGCGACCAAAGGAGAATACGCGACGCTCACGTGCATGGTTCGCGTCTACCGCCGCGATGCACTGAAGCAGCTCTCATTCGACGCCGATGGGATGGATGTCAGCGCACACCTTGCGTTCCAAGCGCTGCGAGCTGGCCTGAAGCTCATTGAGGTTCCGGCGACGCTGCAGTG
>JASHZC010000146.1 GCA_030042755.1 Vulcanimicrobiota bacterium
CGTGTTCTGCAATCACGTGACGATCGTACCGGCGATGCGCGCAATACTCGACTCTCCGGACATGCGTCTCGACGGATTCGTCGGACCGGGACACGTGTCGACGATCACCGGCTGCAGGCCGTACGAATTCGTTGCGCTCGACTACGGGAAGCCGGTCGTCGTGTCGGGCTTCGAGCCTCTCGACATCTTAGAGTCGATCCTGATGGTCCTGCGTCAGCTGCGCGCCGGAGAAGCGAAGGTTGAAAACCAATATAAGCGGATCGTCCCGTGGGACGGTAACCCGCCTGCGCTGCGCGCCCTCGCGCAGGTTTTCGAGCTTCGTCCGTATTTCGAATGGCGCGGTTTGGGGTTCATTTCTGAATCGGCGCTGCGCATCACCGACGCATTTGCCGAATACGACGCCGAGAGGATCTTCGAAGTTCCCGGCGTGCGCGTCACCGATCCGCGTGGCGCGCAATGCGGTGAAGTACTCAAGGGCGTGCTCGCACCGCCGCAGTGCAAGCTCTTCGGGACCGAATGCAATCCGGAGCACCCGGTCGGTGCGCTGATGGTCTCGAGCGAGGGTGCCTGCGCGGCGTACTACCGCTACGCGCTGCACGCCGCTGCGGTCGAGGCGCCGACGTGACCGTCGTGCAGACGGCGCGAAGCCCGTCGCGCTTCAACGACGCGTATATCGAGATGGCGCACGGCGCCGGCGGCATTGCGTCGCGCCGCTTGGTCGAGGGATTGATCGTGCCGTATCTCTCGAACCCGATCTTGCAAACCTTGACCGATTCGGCCGCGCTGAACGTCGACGGCAAGCGCATTGCAACAACGGCAGACGGATTCGTCGTGCGTCCGCTGCGTTTTCCGGGCGGGTCGATCGGCGATCTTGCCGTCAACGGAACGTTGAACGATCTGGCCGTGTCGGCGGCAAAGCCGCTCGCGCTGATGATGACGGTCATACTCGAAGCGGGACTGGAGGCGCGAGCGCTCGAGAACGAGATCGAGACGATGGCGATTGCTGCGCGCAAGGCCGGCGTGTCGATCGTCGGCGGCGACACGAAGGTCGTGGAAAATGGCAAGGCCGACGGCATGTACGTGTCGACCTTTGGAATCGGCGAAATCGACGAGCGCGTTACGCTCGACGCGGCCGGCGTGCAGCCCGGCGATCGCGTGTTGATTTCAGGACCGATCGGCGCGCACGGCATCACGATCCTGCTCGCGCGCGGCGAACTTGACTTGGAGGCGAATCTGGTCTCCGATACGCGCTCGGTTTGGCCGTACGTGGAGGCGTTGATCGCTCGCTGCGCTCCTGGATTGCGCTGGATGCGCGATCCGACGCGCGGCGGCGTCGCGACGTCGCTAAACGAGCTCGTGCGCGGCGCTTCGTTCGGCGTCGCGTTGTTCGAAGAGCGCATTCCGATGCACCCGGCGGTTCGCGGAGCCTGCGAATTACTCGGTCTAGATCCGCTGCACATCGCGAACGAAGGTCAGTTTCTTGCCGTGGTCGCGCCGGAGTATGCGGACGCGGCGCTGAGCGCGGTGCGTTCGGTAGCTGGCGGTCGTGACGCGACGTTTATCGGTGAGGTTCGCGCCGAACCGAAGCGGCGCGTCATCGGTATCAACGGGTACGGCGGCACCCGCGTGATCGACATGCTGGTCGGGGATCCGTTACCGCGCATATGTTGACGCAGAGCGGCGCGACCGTGTATCTCGCCGAGCGCATCGCTGCGTCCCTTCGCGACCGCACGCCGCTCTCTCGCGCGTTCTTCCGGACCAACGCCGCCGCTATTGCACGGATGTCGAGCGAGGTCGCAAAACGATTCGCTGAGGGCGGCTGTCTCTATGCGTTTGGCCGCGGACCCTACGCGACCGATGCGCAGCACACCGCGGTCGAATTCGTGCATCCCGTTCTCGTCGGCAAGCGCGCGCTGCCGGCGAGCGACTTGAGCCTTTCGTTCGAAACCTCGTTGCGCGCGCTACTGCGACCGTGCGATGTCGCGATTGGTTTTGGGCCGCCGGAGGGAGATTCGCTGGTTGCGGAGGCGATTGCCGGTGCCCGCGCCGCAGGCGCGTACGCGATCGCGTTTCCAGGGACGGGAAGCGACTTCACGATGGAGTCGCCGACCGGCGACGAGCACGTGCATCAGGAGATCGTGGAGATCGTTGGGCATTTGCTCTACGAAAGCGTGCAGGTGATTCTCGAACACCGTCCGCTCGAACGTAGCGCGGGCGCGTCGACGTTCTTGTATCCGTTCCTTGGCGGCCGGGAGCGACCGGCGGATGAAGTCTTGGCCGAGATTACCGAGTCGATCTTGCAAAAAGCCGCCGACGTGCAAGCTTTGCGCGAGCGCGTTGCCGATGAAGAGTCGCCGGCGATTGCCGCGGCCGTCGTAACGATCGTTGAGGCCTGCTCGCGCGGCGGACGTCTGCTGATGCTCGGGAACGGCGGGTCGGCAACCGACGCGACGGATTGGGCGCTCGATTGCGTCACCGCGCGCGAAGGTTCCACGCCGATCCCTGCGATTTCGCTCGCAAGCGAGCCCGCGACGATTACGGCGATCGCAAACGACGTCGGCCGCGAGTTCATCTATTCACGACAACTCATCGCGCATCTGCGACGCGACGACGTGGTCGTCGCACTCTCGACGAGCGGCGGTTCGCGCAACGTCATCGATGCGCTCGAGGAAGCGCGCCGGCGCGGGAATGCCACGATCGCGCTGCTCGGATATGACGGAGGTGAGATCGCTCGCCGTGCCCTCGCCGATCACGCGATCGTCGTGCGCTGCGACTACATTCCTCGCGTGCAGGAAGCGCAGGGAGCGATCTATCACACGATGCGCCGCGCGATCGATTGGGCGCGGGATGGCGCTTGAACTCTTCGCAACGCGCACGTGCCCATACTGTGGGGAATTGCGCGAGCGTCTCGACTTGGACGGCGCCGACTACGTTGAATACGACGTCGAGTCCGACGCGGTCGCGCGCGCTCGACTGACGCGATTCGTCGGACCAAACCCGCTGGTTCCCGTTCTCGTCGAAGGAGGGCGCGTCAAGCAAATCGGCGTTTCCGGACGCGGTTGTTATGTCGGCGACAAGTAGCGTTGCGAATCGCGGCGCGGTTCGGCTTCGCATAACCGGGGTCGTCCAGGGCGTTGGTTTTCGGCCGTTCGTTTATCGCGCGGCGCAAAGATACGACGTAACCGGCTGGGTGCTCAATGGCGAGGACGGCGTGCACGTCGTTGCCGAAGCCACGCTCGACGACCTTACGCGATTTGTCGAAGCGGTGCGTTCCGAGCCACCGTCTGCAGCGCACGTTGCGTCCTTCGAGATCGAGCAGGTGCCGATTTCTGGATTTGACCGGTTCGAGATTCGCGAGAGCACGAGCGCAGCCGTTCCAACCGTCCGCATCTCGCCCGATCTCGCGGTGTGCGACGACTGCGTGCGCGAGATGAGCGATCCGTCCGACCGGCGTTTCGGCTATCCGTACATCAATTGCACGAATTGCGGCCCACGCTACAGCATCGTGCTCGCATTGCCGTACGACCGCCCGCGCACCGTCATGCAGGCGTGGCCGATGTGCGATGCGTGCCGCCAGGAATACGAAGATCCGCTCGACCGGCGTTTTCACGCGCAGCCGATCGCATGCCCTGCATGCGGACCGACGGTCTATCTGCGCGGCGAACAGAAGGTGATCGCGAGCGGCCGAGAGGCGATCGCACGAACTGCGCGGCTGATTGCCGACGGTGCGATCGTTGCGATCAAGGGCATCGGGGGCTACCATCTTGCCTGCGACGCGTCAAACGCGGAGACGGTCGAAGCGCTGCGCGCTCGGAAGTATCGCAAGGAGCGCCCGTTCGCCGTGATGGCTCGCGATCTCGACACGGCTCGCGCGATTGCGACGCTTGACGATCGTTCCGAACGTTTGTTGACGTCGGTGGCGCGGCCAATCGTACTCGCCCCGGCGAAGCGCGAGCTTGCCGGCGTCGCGCCGGACAATCGCGATCTCGGTGTGATGCTGGCCTACACGCCGCTGCACCATCTGTTGTTTGCGGCTGGCGCTCCGAGCGTGCTCGTGATGACGAGCGCAAACCGTTCGAGCGAACCGATCGCCTATTCCGACGATGACGCACTCGCAACGCTTGCCGGAATTGCCGACGCGTTTCTGGTCGGCGAGCGGCCGATTGCGCGACGTGTCGACGACGCGATCGTGCGCGGAGTAGGCGACAATCGCGTCGTGCTGCGGCGCTCGCGCGGTTTGGCGCCGCAAGCCGTCGCCGAATTTCCCGACGGACCGCCGATTCTTGCAGTCGGAGGCGACTTGAAGAATGCCGTGACGCTGGTTGTGGGCGGTCAGGCATTTGCCAGCCAGCACATCGGCGATCTCGATCACCTCAGCGTGGCCGAGGCGCTTGAAGCCACGGTGCACGATCTGTGCGCGATGTACGAGGTGGAGCCACGTGACCTGCTCGTTGCGCACGACATGCACCCGGGCTACCGTTCGACCGCGTTCGCGCAATCGTTGCCCGGACGGCACGCAGCGGTGCAACACCACCGCGCGCACGTGGCGAGCGCGCTCGCCGAGCGCGGCGCATGGCATACGCCCGTGCTGGCTTTCGCGTTCGACGGAACGGGATACGGCGACGACGGAACGATCTGGGGCGGCGAAGTCTTTACGGGATCGCTGGCGCGCGGCTTCGACCGCATCGCGCATCTTCGAGCGACGCCGCTTCCCGGCGGCGATGCGGCGGCGCGATTCCCCGTGCAAGCCGCGGCGGGATTTCTCTACGATGTCGCCGGCGACGTGGACTTCGAACGGCCGCCGTTTTCGTTTCCGCAGCGGTACGCGCAAGCACGCGAGCTGGTTGCCAAAGACGTTCGCGTGTTCCAGACGACATCGGCAGGGAGGCTCTTCGATACGGTCGCTGCGCTCGTTGGGTTCACGCGCCAACAGACGTTTGAAGGCCAAGCGGCGATGTGGCTCGAGCATCTTGCATACGCGGGCGATGACGCTCTTCCGTACGAGATTCCGATCGAGCGCGGCGAACTCGATGTTCGTCCTATGCTGGAGCGCATCGTCACCGATCGTTTATCCGGGCGCTCGCCGGCTCACATTGCGCGCGCGTTCCATCTCGGGTTGATCGCCGCGATCGTTGAGATCGCAAATGACGCCGCATCGCCGCGCGTGGTCGTCAGCGGCGGCGTCTTTCAGAATCAATTGCTCGTCGAGTTACTGCGCAACGCGCTCGGCGAGCGCTTGTGGTTGAACGAGAACGTTCCTCCGAATGACGGCGGGCTCAGCCTCGGCCAGGCGGCCGCGGCGTTCGCCGCAGAAAGGCTCGTATGAGTACGCAGCATCCTCACGTGCACGAGCACGAACACGCCGACGGCACGCGCCACACGCACGAGCACGGCCACGTCGATCACGATCACGATCACGATCACAAACAGGATCGCGAACACGAACACGAACGTGATGACGAGGTCGCGGATGACGGCGACGACGAGGTCACGTCCTAGTGGCGCGCACGCGCGGATCCGGAACCATGGGACCGACGCGCTCGGTACGCTTGCCGCGCGCGCTGGACGAGTGGTTCGCGGAGCGGCTCGACCGGCATCGCGAGCGCTCGTCGAGTGAAATCCTGGTACAACTGGTGCACGGGGGACTGCGCTTGCGCGAAGGATACATGGCGATCCACCGGCGAGCGCTCGAGTACCTCATCGCATCGGGAAACGGGGCGGCATATGCGGCGTACGTTCAGTGCTTGACCGATACGTTTAGCGCCGAATACGTCGCGCATCTCGAGCGTTGGCTCGAGAGCGAAAACGTTACCGGCCCCGATCAGTTGACGGCGCTTGCCGGAACCGCAACCTCAATGTCGTCGTAGCCACGCCAACGGTAGATCAGGACTGACCCGAGCCAGCTGAGCGCAAACACCCCGACGATCGCGATGCCCAGAGTGCCGAAGTTACCGTTGAGCGCGACTGAACCGCCCCACACGCCCCCGGATAGGTGCAGCTCGCTGCCCACGATGCCGAATACTTCGATCGCGCCGACGAGTAGGGCAACGGCGACGGAAACCAGCGTGATCGTCATATTGTAGAAGAGCTTGCGCACGGGGCGCACGTAGGCCCAGCCGTACGCACCTAACATGAGAATGCAATCCGTCGTGTCGACCAGTGACATGCCGACGGTGAACAGCAGCGGAAAGATCAGGATGTCGTAGACGGGCAGACCGTTGCCGCCCTGAATGGCGGCGATACCGAGTACGCCGACTTCCGTCGCCGTGTCAAAGCCGAGCCCGAAGAGCACGCCGATCGGGTACATGTGCCAGCTCTGGCTGACGAGTTTCATGAGCGGTCGCAGGATGCGTGCGAGCGGTCCGCGCTCCGTGAGCTGCGCGTTTACGCGCTCCTCGTCGTAGCCTTCGCCCGCGCACACGCGGCGGAACGCATCGTAGACGCCCAGGAAAACGACGATGTTCAGCGCGGCGATACCGAAGAGAAAGACGGCCGAGACGACGGTTCCGATCAGGCCGCCGGCGTTCTGCAAACCGGGCGTGTTGGCGCGCACGAAATTCGCGCCGATGGCGATTGCAATCGTGAGCGCGATGACGATGGTCGAGTGTCCGAGCGAAAAGAAGAAACCGACGCCAACGGGACGTTTGCCGTCCTGCATGAGCTTACGCGTTACGTTATCGATCGCGGAGATATGATCGGCGTCGACCGCATGACGCAAGCCAAAGCCGTACGCGATCAGCGCAGTGCCGAGTAGCAACGGCCGGGTTGCGAACGCGGCCAGAGCCAGCGCCCATGCGCCGATCGTTGCCGCACCAAGGAGTACGTACATCGCCACGATTTTCCGGCGCGTTTCCATATGCGGCTGTTGGACGGCGCGCAGCGAAATAACTTCCGCCGCGCAATTTGAATACAATGTCTACACGAATGCTACGCGAGGGAGAGGACGCGCTCGGATGCCGGCGTGTAGGCGCCCGATGCTGCTAGGAAGTTTGCGCGTGCGCGGTGCGCGAGAATCGCTTGTGCTTCGGCCTTGTTCGCTTCTAAACCACACCAGCGCTCGAGTGCCGATTGCTGTAACGCGCGGCCGAAAGAAAACGTAAGCGGCCACGGACGTTGGCGAGCGTCGAGCGCATTCATCGATGCGAGGTGGCGCGTCGCCAAAATCTCGTCCTGGCCTCCGGAAAGGAATGCAACGCCCGCGACCGCGACCGGAACCGTACGTGCCAGGACGCCGACCGTCTGCGCCGCAACCGTTGCGACGCTTTCATTGGGTCCAATCGTTCCGGGAGTAATCATGTTTGGTTTGAGAATCATTCCGTCGAGCGCGACATCGTATTCGTATAGCGCCTCAAAAACGGCGTGCAACACCGATGTCGATGCCGCGCGGCAGCGTTCTATGTCATGATCGCCGTCGGCTAACAACTCGGGTTCCACGATGGGGACGAGACCGCCCGACTGCGCGATCTTTGCATATCGCGCAAGCGAATCGGCGTTCGCGCGGATCGCGCGTTCGCTGGGGGTCCCCGGAGCTATTGAAAAGACGGCTCTCCACTTCGCAAAGCGTGCTCCGGCGGTGCGGAAATCTTCCACACGCTGCGGCAGGCCGTCGAGGCCTTGCGTGATGAGTTCGCGCGTTCCCGCGAGAGGGACCGTCCCAGTGTCGACCTTGATGCCCGGAAGGATGCCTTGCGCGTTCATCACGTCGACAAATGCGTCCCCGCGCGCGGTTCGCTGCGGCAGCGTTTCTTCGTACAGAATCGCTCCGCTGATCCATTCGCCGATAGGCGCCGTGAGCAGCAGCTCGCGATAGCTGCGGCGCATCTCGGGAACCGGACCGATCCCACGTTTTTCGAAGCGAGCATTGCATGTCTTGGTGCTCTCGTCGATGGCGAGGATTCCCCGTCCATTGCTCACGAGCGATCGGGCGATTCGGCTCAGTTCGGAATCTTGTCGCGTCATAATGATACCTCGCTAAGCTGCAGCGTATCCAGCAACGCGATCGTGGCCGGCGAAAGATCGTGCGTCGTTTGGGTGATGCGTACCGTGCGCGCAAGGGATGAAATCAAGATCGATTGCGTATGCGCTCGCCTGCCGTCATAGCGTAAGCCGTCGAGCAGTTCGCCGTCGGTGACGCCGGTGGCGACGAGAAACGTGCGTTCGCCGCCACAAAGGTCATCGAGGTCTAGCACCGTCGCGGGATCGAGGTCTTCGCTCGCCGCAAGGTTGCGGTCGCTGTCATCGCGCAGCCAGAGTCGCCCTTGCATGTCTCCACCCAGCGCTTTGACGGCGCAGGCAGTCACAACGCCTTCGGGCGCGCCGCCGATTCCCATCAGCATGTCGACGCGCCCGTGACCCTCGAGCATTGCAATGATTGCCGTCATCACGTCTCCGTCGGTGAAGAGCCGGACGCGCGCGCCGACGGCGCGGACGCTCTCGATTTTGCTCTGGTTGCGCGGTCGGTCGAGTAATGCAACCGTGACGTCGCGGGTATTACGTCCGAGCGAATTCGCAACGGCACGAACGTTCTCGCCCGGATCGATACGAAGGTCGATGGATCCACGCGCATGCCGGCCGACGACGATTTTATCCATGTATGGAACGCGGGTGCGAAAGAGCGAACCGCGATCGGCAGCCGCTATCACCGAGATCGCACCCATGCCGCCCTTGCTTGCCAGCGTCGTTCCGTCGATCGGATCGACGGCGACGTCGAGCGCGATGCCGCCTCCAATGCCGACGTGCTCGCCGTGGAAAAGCATCGGAGCATCGTCTTTCTCGCCCTCGCCGATCACGACGGTTCCATCGATATGCGCTTGTCCGAGCGAGCGTCGCATTGCATCGACCGCTGCGCCGTCGATGGCCTTCTTGTCACCGCGGCCGACGAGCCGGCCGGATGCCATCGCCGCAGCTTCCGTCGCGCGAAGAAATTCGAATTCGATGATCGCGTCGTCGACGAGCATGACGGTCACGCTACCATCGTGTCGCGAAGTTCGTTCTCGACCAGCGCGATGCGACGCGCGATGAGGAGCTGCGCCAACGCAAGTGAATGGCTCACGCGGACGCCATGTGAGTCGCTGAACGTTCCGACCGTCCCCGGGCGCAGGTGCGCGTGCGATTCCATGTGCGACCAAATCTTGTCTTGCAGCCGCCGCGAGGTTTCGTCGTCGACTCGGCCGTCGAGTTCGATGATGGTCTCGGGATACGGCCCCACGCGCGGTTCGCCTTCGAGCACGCGGAACGACGTTGCGGTCGAAGCAAATTCGTTGTAGTCGAGCGGTTTGAAGCGTCCGCTCTTACAGATTCTCGCGGTCAGTTTGCTGTTATCCCATTCATCCTCTACGGGCCGTGCGAAACGAACGACCAAATCGGCGTGCTGGCGTTGCGGCAAAATGTGCGTCTCGATGTCGTGACGCCGGCGTGCAATCTCGTTGCGCACGGCATCTTCGGTATAGCCGCGCTGCGCGACGTCGCGCTGGATCTTCCAAGCAACCTTGAGCTCGTCTTCGGGATCGAGCCACACCGTAACGTCGAACAGCGCGCGCAAGGCTCGCGTGTAGAGCGGGAAGAGCCCCTGCACGACGATGATGTCGCGCGGAACGACGCGCTCCGGGCCTTTGATCGTCCCATCGGCATGATCGTAGATCGGTTTCTCGATCGAATGGCCATCGCGCAGCTGCCAAAGCTGCTCTTCCATCGTGGCGAAGTTATTAGCTCTTGGATCGAGGGCGGTCAGCCCGAGCGCGGCGCGCTGGACGCGATCGAGCGAATGGTAGTCATCCAGACAAATGGTCTCGACGCGCGTACCGCCGAAGATGTTGAACAGCCCGCGGCAGAGCGTCGTCTTCCCGCTTCCGGAATCGCCGCCCACGGCGACCATGATGGGGCGCGGAAACGTGGTGCTCATTGTTGCCTCCCAGCGCCAGAGCGTTGTGGTTGAGCAACGCTACCACGGTCGAGCGACGCCCGTCGATGCAAATTGCGCGAGAGGTCGATCTACGCGCACGAAGCGTCGTTGCTAGAGGCCGAGACGTTCGCGAACGGCGCGAGCATAGTTGCGGCTCACCGGAACGTCGCGACGCATGCGGTCGTCGAAACGCAGCACGTAAGTCCCTCCGAACGAGGGTGTGATCTCGACGACGTGCGCGACGTTGACCAGGAAGGCGCGGTGAACGCGCAGGAAGCCGTGGCGTTCCAGCCGTCGCGCGCACTCGGCCAGCGTTCCTCGGAAGCGAGCGGTCTCGTCGAAGGACACGACGTTGACGCCTCGGCCGTCCGCTTCGACGAATCGAATGTCACCGATACGCACGAAGCGCGTCTTTTCGCCGTGATACACGGGCAACTTGTCCGTAGTGATTCCCGAATCAGCCGGTCCTGGCGTTAACGAGAGGCGTTCGAGGGTTCGGGAAAGGCGCGCTTCGCTGACCGGCTTGACCAAATAATCGAGCGCCGCGTGTTCGAACGCCGAGATCGCGTGCTCGTCATGCGCGCTGACCAGTACCACGCGCGGACGGTCTTTGGATTTTTCGATAATGCGTATGGCATCCATGCCGCTGAGTCCGTGCATCTCGATGTCGAGAAAGACGACGTCGAACCGGGTGGCTGCGATTTTTTCGAGCGCATCGACGGCGTTGCCGACCTCGACGACGTGCGTATCGGGTCGTAGTCGCAGCAGAGCGTACGCAAGCTCCGAACGTACCAACGGTTCGTCGTCGCAGATAAGTGCGCGCATCAAGCGTTCTTGTACGGCAAGCGAAAGCGGACCGTGGTTCCGCGCCCCGGATGAGATTCGACGCGTAAACGGCTCGCTTCGCCATAGATCATTTCTAGGCGCCGGTTTACGTTCGAAAGACCGATGCCAAGGCCGTCGCCGACGCCGGGCTCGAGCACGCAAGCGATTCGCTCGGCGGGAATGCCTGCTCCGTCGTCGATGACGGCCACTTCCACGGCGTGGCGCGAACGATTGATCCGCACGCGAATCGTTCCCGGCAGATTCGTTGGGGCGACACCGTGCACGATTGCGTTCTCGACCAGCGGCTGTATCGACAGTACCGGCAGCTGTGTATCGAGCAGAGCCGGATCGATTTCGTACCGCACCGTGATGCGATCGCCGAACCGTGCGCGTTCTAAATGCACGTATCGTTCCACTTGATCCAGCTCTTCACGCAGCGTCACCGATTCGCCGTGTTTTGCGAGCGTGCGGCGGAAAAAGTCTGCGAAGTCGACGATGAGATCGTGTGCGCGCGCAGCGTCGCTGCGCGTGAGCGCGGCGATCGAGGTGAGAGTGTTGAACAAGAAGTGCGGCGAGATTTGCGCGCGCAGCGCTCCGAGTTCGGCTTCGCGCAACAGTGCCGCACGCGTATCGCTTTCGCCCAGCTCGAGGTAGAGGCTGAATACGCGAGCCAGGCCGGAGATGATGCGAATCTCTGGATCGGAAAGGGCGCCACCGTGCGCGCGATACAGCTTTAGAGCGCCGACGACACGCGTGCCGATGTGCAGTGGCGCGATGGCGCCCGCGCTTAGCGGACAATCGTCGTGCGAACAGCCGATCTCGGCCCTAGCATGTGTCACGAGCGTCTTCGTTCCGCGAAGTGCGAGGCGCGTGAATTCGGTCAGCGATGCCAAACCGACCGTGTGATGATCGGCAGCCGCACCGACGTACGCAAGGATGGTGTCGTTAGATACCACGGCCGCCGCATCGACGTTGAGACGTTCGAAGAGCAACTCGGCCGTTGCGCGTGCCGACGTTTCATCGAGCCCGTTGCGCAAAAGGGGCATCGCCTCGATGAGGATCTCGAGGACAGTACCTTCCGTTGGGCCGCCAGCAACGATTCCCATGCTCAATAACTCCGCAGACCTCCACACTAACACATCATGCAAGAGCATCCCGTGGCTCGCCGCTTGTAAACGCGCCGCTTGTCGTTGCAAAGGCAATGAGTTGCCGGGCTTGCCGGCTCAGCACGCGTTCCGCGTTCGTTACCAAACGCCAATGGCGGCGTCGTGGAGTCGCGGCGGTTGGTATCGTACGAAGACGTCCTGCTTCGAGATCGTCGGCGATTGCATCGGTCGAGAGAACCGAAACGCCAAGACCTGCGCGCACGCATTCGCGGACCGCGCCGTTGGAGCCAATGGTCAAAACGCGCGGCGAAATGCCCAACTCACGGAAGAGTTCTTCCGTTCGCGCGCGTGTGCCCGAGCCGGGCTCACGCATCAGCCACGTTGCCTCGCCCAAGTCGCTCGCTACGAGCCGGTGATACGGCCCGCACACGACGACGAGATCGTTTGCGCGCCATGCGAGCGTGCGGCACCGTGGCGCAACGGGCGGTTCGCCTGCAACGACAAGCTCGACTTCGTCGTGTGCGAGTCGATCCCAGATGCGCGCGCGATTTCCGACGTCGAGCTCGATCGATACGCCCGGCGCATTTTCTAAAAAGCCGCCCAGCAGTGTGGGCATAAACGATTCGGCCGCCGTCGTGACCGCGGCGACTCGAAGCGAGCGCGCGGCGCCCCCGGCCGCTGCAGCCGCCTCACAACCCTGCTCGAGGAGGGCAACCGCGCGCCTTCCGTACGCAACGAACGCCTTGCCCGCCTGCGTCAGGCACACGCCGCGGCCATCACGCGCGAGGAGCGGCGCGCCGACCAACCGGCTGAGTTCAGCAATCCCGGCCGACACGGCCGGCTGCGAAATCTCGAGCGCTTCTGCGGCCTGCCGCACCGACCCGGTGCGCGCGACTTCGAGCAGCATCTGAACCGGTCGAATCGATTTCATAAGGATTACTTTATGAATTGACTTGAAAAGATCGATTGACCTTCAGAATTTGGCATGGCAGGGTGAGGGCGGAGGGAAATTCATGGCCGCTACGTTGTCCGTTCCTCGCGCCGAACCTGAGCAGCGCGACCGCTGGGCTTCGGGTGTCGTGCCCTATGCGAAGATGGGCTACTACGATCCCGACTACGAGCCGAAGGACACCGACGTGCTCTGTGCGTTCCGCCTGGTACCCCAGGACGGGGTCGACCCGATCGAAGCGGGCGCCGCGGTGGCCGGCGAGTCGTCGACGGCGACGTGGACCGTGGTGTGGACGGATCGTTTGACGGCATACGAGCACTATCAGGCCAAGTGCTATCGCGTCGATCCCGTACCTGATTCGGAGCAGTACATCGCATACATCGCGTACGATCTCGATTTGTTCGAAGAAGGCTCGATCGCGAATCTGACGTCATCGATTATCGGCAATGTGTTTGGCTTCAAAGCGTTGCGTTCGCTCCGCTTGGAAGACATGCGCATCCCGCCGATCTACGTGAAAACATTTCAAGGGCCGGCGCACGGGATCGCGATGGAACGCGAGGCCCTCAACAAGTACGGACGCCCACTGCTAGGTGCAACGACCAAACCGAAGCTTGGCCTTTCCGCGCGAAATTACGGGCGCGTCGTATACGAGGCCTTGCGCGGCGGCCTCGATTTCGTTAAAGACGACGAAAATATCAACTCGCAGCCGTTCATGCGCTGGCGCGATCGCTTTTTATATTGCATCGAAGCGGTTGAGCGTGCGCAAGGCGAGACCGGTGAAATCAAAGGCCATTACATGAACGTGACCGCCGGGACGATGGAGGAGATGTACGAGCGCGCGGAATTTGCCAAAGACCTAGGCTCAGTCATCGTCATGATTGATCTGACGATCGGATACACGGCGATTCAATCGATGGCGAAGTGGGCGCGCAAGAACGGTGTGCTGCTGCACCTGCATCGAGCCGGCCATTCGACCTACACACGGCAGAAAACGCACGGCGTCAGCTTTCGCGTGATTTCAAAATGGGTGCGCCTCATGGGCGCGGATCACGTGCATGCGGGCACGGTCGTCGGGAAACTGGAAGGTGATCCGAATAACGTCGCGGGCTACTACGACACGCTGCGCCTCGACCGCGTGCCGGCAAACCCGCTGCACGGCATCTACTTCGATCAAGATTGGGTGCGCATGCCGGGCGTAATGCCGGTCGCCAGCGGTGGGATCCACGCCGGACAAATGCCGCAACTCTTGCACCTGCTCGGTGAAGACGTCGTATTGCAATTCGGCGGTGGTACGATCGGGCATCCCGACGGCATCGCCGCGGGCGCAACCGCGAATCGCGTTGCGGTCGAGGCGATGATCCAGGCGCGCAACGAAGGCCGCGACGTCTTGGCCGAAGGCGGCGACGTGTTAAACCGTGCCGCGCAGTGGTGCAAGCCTCTCGAACGCGCGCTGGAGACATGGAGGGACATTTCGTTCGACTACACGTCCACCGACACGCCCGACGTGCTCGCCACGCCGTCGCTCTAGAAAAGGCCGCCGACATGCACGTAACGCAAGGCACATTTTCCTATCTTCCACCGCTAACCAACGAGCAGATACGCGCGCAGATCGAGTTCGCGCTGGGCAACGGCTGGCCGATATCGATCGAGTACACGGACGATCCCCATCCGCGTAATGTTTATTGGGAGATGTTCGATCTACCGATGTTCGACGAGCGCAATGCCGATGCCGTGATGGCTGCGCTCGACCGCGCGCGTACGGAACTTCCGGAGAAGTACCTCAAAATCAACGCGTACGATCGTTCGCTTGGGCGTCAAACGACGGCGCTGAGCTTCATCGTGCAGCGGCCTACGCACGAACGCGGCTTCACCTTGGATCGTGTAACCTCGAACGATCGCGTTCAGCGGTACATGCTGCGTCACCTGACGTGACGACGGACGAACGCATCGATCTGCGCGCGCTGATCGGCGAAACGAAGATCGATGACGTACTCGAACAGCTCGATGCGGAGCTGGTCGGCCTGGCACCGGTAAAGACGCGCATGCGCGAGATCGCCGCACTCTTGATCGTAACAAAGCTGCGGAAGCAACTCGGCATGCAGATAGAACAACCGACCCTGCACATGAGCTTCACCGGGCCGCCGGGTACGGGCAAAACGACGGTAGCACTGCGCATGGCCGAGATTTTGCATCGCTTGGGATACGTGCGAAAACCAACGGTGGTCAGCGTCACGCGCGACGATCTGGTCGGTCAGTTTATCGGACACACCGCCCCGAAGACCAAAGAGGTGCTCAAGCGCGCGCGCGGCGGCGTGTTGTTCATCGACGAGGCATACTACCTCTACCGTCCCGAAAACGAGCGCGACTACGGACAGGAAGCGATTGAAATTCTCTTGCAGGCGATGGAGAACGAACGCGAAGACTTGGTCGCGATCTTGGCTGGCTATCGCGATCGCATGGAAACATTCTTCCAGTGCAATCCGGGCATGCACTCTCGGATCGCGCACCATTTGGACTTTCCCGAATATTCGATCGAAGAACTGATGCGCATAGCCGAGTTGATGCTCGCGCGGACGCAGTATTGCTTCGACACGGAGGCGTCGGCGGCGTTTGAAACCTACCTGCGGCGTCGAATCGATCGACCGAATTTCGCCAACGCGCGCAGCGTCCGCAACGCACTCGATCGTGCGCGCTTACGTCAGGCGAGCCGGCTGGTTCGCAGCGGGTCGATCTCGGAGAGGGAACTGAGTGAACTAACCGCCGCGGACATCCTTCAGAGCAGAATCTTCAGCGAATCGCCATCCAGAAATGGAACTACGGCATAGCGGTCGAGGACTGCCGCCTCGCGTACGTCGTCGGCGAAGCCCGCTCCTACAAGCGTCCGCCCGTGTTCTCCGGAGGCGATGAGCTCGTACAATATCGTTTGCGTTTCCAGAAAAAGATCGGCGGCGTTGGTCGCGGCCTCGTCAAGTCTCATGTCGCAGTCGGCGCACGCATACGCGAGCGCTCCGGCACAGACCCAGTCCTCCAAGCTGAAGCTTCCTTCTGTGCCCGCGCAAAGGGCCACGACATCGTTCCCGTCGCTGCAAAGACGCCGCGCTACCGCACCGGCGTTGACGAGCGCAGCAGTGTACAGGCGTGCTGCTCCTTTGGCGAGTTCGATCGCACGCGTTCCGTTGGTCGTCGTCAGAACGATCGTCTGGCCGGCTACGCGTTCGGCAGTATATTCGCCGGGTGAATTGCCCAGGTCGAACCCGTCGACGCGACGGTTGTTGCGTTCCCCACCGAGGAGCGTGGTTGACCTCAGCTTCTGCTTCAGTGCGAATGCTTCGTCGACGGCAGCAACGGGAATGACGCGTACGGCGTCGTTTGCCAGCGCGGTAGCAACGACTGTCGTTGCACGCAGAACGTCGATGACGACCACCGTTGCATCGCGATTGCTGTCCGTCCAGGCGTAGGCCTGGCGAATGGAAAACTGGAGCATACGCGGCGTTACGCGCTCGCGCGAGTCTTATCATCCTGAGAAGCGCCGCACCTCGTTCGCTCCGCTCAGGATGACATGGAGCTTCGCTCAGGATGAAAGCGTTATATCGCCAGCAGAGTCCGGTCGAGGGTTTGCAGCTTGTCACTACCGTTCAGGCGTCTGGCGCCCCATTCGTAGACTTCCTGTTCCTGAGAGAAGACGATCACCTGACGCTCGCTGCTCATCTGGTGCAGGAAGTTCAGGATTGCTTCGGTGCGCTCGGCATCGCAATGCGCCGTTACATCGTCCAGCAGCAAAGGGCACGT
>JASHZC010000147.1 GCA_030042755.1 Vulcanimicrobiota bacterium
AACGAGCGCGAGAATGCTACGCTGCGCAACCATTGCGAGTTAAAAATCGGCGCACCGGGTAGCACGCGCTCGATGTTTCCGTCGTATACGAATGTGATCGCGTATGGCCCGAAGGCTCGTGAATACGATGACGCGGGCTGCTGCACGTAGTAGCCGGCGAACGGCCCCCACGTGTACGAAACGTTGACGGGCGATGGAGAATTCTCTTTGTAGCTGACCGAGATCTGACGCCGGTTATAGGCATCCGTAACCCCGCCGGTATACGCCGGATATCCCTCTGTGTACGAACGAAGTTCGCTCGGGCCGAAAAATCCGCTCAGCGTTATGAGATCTTTGAACGTGATCGAATAGAACGCGTTCAGGTCGGCCTGACGTACGTTTCCACTGCGATCGAAATAGTGATCGCCGAAGACGAAGAACGTATACGACTGTACGCCGCTGTGCGGTCCGCCGGAGCCGATGTATTCGACGACGCCGCCCGGCCCGCGAATATCGTTGATGGCCGTATATCCGTCGAGGGGCGCGTACTCCGGGCCGAGATCGTTATACACTCCCTCGATGAGCCAATGCTGATTTTTTAGGCCTTCGGTGATCGTCACCGCTTGCGATGTTCCACTTTGCGTGATGAGCGTACCGCTCTCGTTGGCAAAGAGCGCGTCCGTAAACTGTCCGGAACGTGGGTTCATCTGCGTCGCGCCGAATCCAAGCGTATTGTCGATTACGCCGTCCTGGTTTAGCAGCACGCCCTCCGTGCTCACCGAGAACGAATTGTCCGGCTTGGTATATGCGTATCCATAGGCAGAGTCGTCGAATCCCGGCCCCGTTACGTTCAGGAGACCGATTGCGTTCTGTCCGGCCGTGCCTTCGACTTTAAGCCCGCTGTCGAATATTCCGATCGACGGCGTGTAAAACATAACATTATTGCTGGTTCCAACCAGGCTCACTTGTGGAACCGAGTTGATGTACTGCGTTCCCTGCGCGAAAAAGGGCCGGTACTCCGTGTAGACCTTTTGGAATTCCTGCGGCTGAATCGTCGTCTGATCCACATCGACGTTCGAGAAATCCGGATGGATCGTCCCAACGAAGGCGAGCGTATTCGTGAACGGATACGTGGCGTCGAGTCCGACGACGCGCGGCCCGGTCGCCTCGAAATTCCCGATGCCATTTTGAAAGACGTCGCGCTGCGATCCGGCGCTCTCGAGCGCGTACGCGTCGGCGTACGGCTTTGGTCGCGTAGCCGACGAGGCGATGTGTATATCGATTAGGCGTGGCCAAAATTGCGGCAGCGAAACGGAGGTCTCCGTCGGTTCGAACGCCCACGTATAATCGTCGTTCGTTCCAGCGATGTACCGTTCGAAATTGATCTGCCACGTTTGAGATATGCCGCTCCGCGCCCGCAACACAGCGAGCGGAATCTCCATCATGACGTTGTAGGAGCCGTTCGATATACTCGACGTCGTCCGCCAGCTCGGCGCGTAACGCGCGTTTTCGCTCGATGTCTCGCTACTGATGCCACGGGGATTCGCACTGAACGAATAGGTGCGCGAGCCGTTTCCGGACGTGTCGATCCACACCGTCACGTGATCGTCGCTCGTGACGCCAACATGATCCACCGTTTGAGTCGCGACGATCGGCACGCCACCCTGTGCGCAATGAAAGCCGACGTACAGGTTCTTGTCGTCGTAAAGGACGTACGCGACGGTTTCGAACGCGGCCGGCCGCAACACGGTGAAATTCATGAAATCCGTGGCTCGCACCGCACTCTGCCATGCCGGGTCGCCCAGAGAAGCATCGAGCGGTACGGGCTTATCGGTTTTCACGGCGCGAATCACCGTGTTGTTCGAGACGAACGCACCCGCGGGAAGGCAGACACCGCCGATCCCGAGCGCTAGAACGACGTACGTACCCAGGCGCTTCAAGCGCCCGCTCCTCATACGCGCGAGCGTTCGGGATTACGCTAGATTGTCATCCCGCGTAGCCGAGTGCCAAATACTTGGCTTGCGTCTTAGTGGCGCACCCAAGTGCTTCCGTCTTGAAACCGGACGGAGATCACGTGACACGTCGCCTGTTTTCCGGCGAACGTCACGTCGCTAAAGAGCGCGAAGTGATGATCCATCGTCGCGCCCGGGGCAAACGTGCCGACGTCGGTAACGTTGCGGAGGAAGTGATTCTCGGCGTTTCGATATGCGACGGCAAAGGTCACTCTCGTCGCCGTCCTACGGCTTGTATTCGTGTATGTGATCTGCGTGCCGGTCGCCTTATTGCTGAAATGCTTTGGAACCGTCACGAAGCATTGTTGAACCGTTATCGGGCTGGGCACCTGGGCGCCCAAGGGAGCTATGACGGCGACCATAAGTATTGAAAGAAGGCTAATGTGACGAAAGCTCATGGTACCCCCTGTAGCGAACGAAAAGAAAAGGGCTACACGATCATACTGCCTGGCCGTGCTCGCATCAAGCGGCGCCGCGTTTTAAGGCGCTTTTGCGGCTTGCCAGGCCCTGATCTGCGGAATCTTTCCGTGCAGGTAGTTCAGGTAACCGCCGCCGCTCAAGAACGTCTTGCGGAAGGGATCGAGGGTGAACGTTATTCGCTGACCCCGATCGGTCACCAGCGATTCGCTCTCCACATCGATTTCGATCCAGCCGCATGCAGCGCACGTGTCGACGTCCGGTTCCGAGAGAGCGACCGGCACGATGCCATTATTGTAGGCGTTCTCGAGAAAAATGCGCGCAAAACTGCGCGCGATCACTGCGCGGAATCCTCGCTCGCGCAAGGCCCAGGCGGCGTGCTCGCGAGAACTCCCGCATCCGAAGTCCGACCCTGCAACGACGATCGACGCCCCGTCGGCCGCTTGCAACCGGGACGCGAGTTCCGGGTGACCGGTGAAGAGGTGCGGCCCCAGTCCGCCCGGCTCGATCACCGTGAGATGGACCGCCGGAATGATCTGATCGGTGTCGATGCCACGGAACGGTAGTGAAAGAACGTCCCCTCTCACGCGCATACGGCGCTCCCCAGGAGTCTGTCGAGCTGCGCCGGCGTTGGAATGTGACCGAGCACGGCCGATGCAGCTGCGACGACCGGCGATGCAAGGTGCACGCGGCCGCCGGCGCCCATGCGTCCAGGAAAGTTACGATTTGACGTCGAGACGCAGCGCATGCCTCGCGCAAGCACACCCATCGACATACCGAGACATGGGCCGCAGGATGCGTGCGTCCACAACGCACCGGCGTCCTGAAACACATCGTGCAGACCTCCGCTCTCCGCCGCGCGTTTGACGGCCTGCGACCCCGGCGTCACGATCGTCGGAATGGCGACGCGCCGCCCTCGCAAAACCTCTGCCGCCGCGCGAAGATCGTGCAACCGCGAATTCGTGCACGAACCGATGAAGACTTGGTCGATCTCGAGATCGTCGATTTCCTCACCGCCGGTGACGCCCA
>JASHZC010000148.1 GCA_030042755.1 Vulcanimicrobiota bacterium
TAACCCGTGTCGGTCTCGCGTTCGATCTTGAGCTTCCCGTCGACAACCTCGGCTTTGCGCGCGTTCGTTACGAGCGGCGTCTGCAGATACTCCGCGATTGCTCCCGGCGTTGCGCCGGTCGAACCGTCGTCGGATAGTCCACCCACGAGCAGCAGATCGAACCCAACCTTTTTCAGCGCGTGCGCGATCGCATACGATGAAGCCCACACGTCGCTGCCTTCCAAGCCGGCATCGCTCAGAAGCACCGCGTCGTCCGCGCCCATCGCGAGCGCTTTGCGTAGCGTCTCCTTGAGGGATTCGGGCGCCATGCTGAACACGGTAACCGTGGTGTCGCCGCCGATCTTCTCTTTTAATTGCAGCGCCGCTTCGAGCGCGTACTCGTCATATGGATTGAGCACCGTCTCTACACCGGTGCGAACTAGGCGCTTCGTGCCGTCGTCGATCCGTTTCTCGGCATTCGGATCCGGCACGAGCTTGATCGTAACCACGATCTTCACGTGGAGTCCTTGACCTCCTCAAGGGCTGGGGGAGAACCCGGCGCCATTAGGGTTGCCCTTGGTTTACCCCTGCCCGGTGCCGGCTATTTTTATCAGAACTCAATCCGCTGGTCCACGACCAAAGCTGTTCCGCTCATCGTTGGGGGTAGGCCGCCTGGCTGGGAGGGCACTCCCGTCAAGCCATAACGGCGTAGCTGGACAAGCAACTGTTGGCCGTTGGTGAAATCCCATTCGCCTCCCAAGAAGCCAACGCCATAGATAGCCAGCAGCGGCGTCGTCGACCAGGTGCCGTTTGCGCTGTAACGCCCGTACCCGAGCGTCGCGACCATCCTCTTATTCCAATGGTGCTGAATGCTCGCGACGACTTGCGGATAGTTCGTGCTCACAAAATCGACTGGGTCGTCGAGCGCCGGACGATACGAGCGATCCCATACCGAGTCGATCGCGATGTCGTCGTTCGGTAAGTGCCAAGCGGCGTAGAATGCAACTTGATGCTGCCAGCCAAGCGTCGGATCGCTGTCGTACTCTGGAAGGAAGAAGCCGTCGATCCAACCTTCTTGCGATGCGCTGGAAAGCGTGATCGGCTCGATTTGCCGCCAAACGTACGCGGCGGCATGCAACTCGACGCGGCCATGCGTGAAATCCACATGCGTGCGGAATCCTTCGCGATTGATACCGATGATCGAGTTGTCAACGGCTTGATACGTCGACTTTAGCCACTGGCCGGGCCACGACCATGCAACGCTCCACACGTTTTCCGGAACGCCGTACGGCAATATGATCGTTGCGTAGCGTGGGTCGAAGCGGTAGTATTCGACGCCGCCATCCGTTTCGGTGTTGAAGTGCCGCGTGAACGCGAAGTGCTCGTAACTTCCCGGCCTTTGCGTCCCCGGTCGTGCGGCTAGCGCCTCGTGATACCATGCTTCTCCGAGTTCGACCAGCACGTCGTCGCCGCGAAACGGGTGCACGAACGCGCGCACGCCCGCGATCGTTTGCACCTGATCCGCGAGCACGCTCGAAAACAATCGCCCTTGCGCGCCGGGATACAACGTTTGATCGTCTCCGAAAAACGTGGTTGTCGTTATCGGATCGCCTGACGTCGTGATGTTTGCCACCTGCGCCGAAAAGCGGCCGCCGTCGCCGCGGTCGAGCACGTAGGAGCCCATGGCTAGACGCGCTTGCGTTCCTTGCAAAACCGGAAGTAGCGCGTCGGTAAGCTCGACCGACGACTGTCCGTGCGTCGTGTAAAGGTCGGCACCGAGGAGTGGGAGCGAGATCGGTGACGCATTCCACGCATCGACGTTCGGCATTCCGGGCCCGAGCGTTTCCGCGGTCGTGACGCCGATCGAGGGTGACGCATTCGTCACCGCCGGCGGCGCAAACACAAAACGATCGGTTTGCGTAAGATTGATGTAGCCGCCACTGAGTTTCCACGATCCGTCGTTGCTCGCAATCGATCCGTTGTACGGAAATACGCCCTGTGCCCAACCGCCTTGGATTCCGTCGCCCGCGCGTGTGGGGAAGTTGATGACGTAATCGATCGGCGATCGTCCTTCGTGCGGATCGAGCGGACCAGCCCAGGGCTCGCCCCAATACATCAGATTGTTCAAATCGCCGCCATACGCGCCGACCAATACCGTTGCATCAAGGGTGACGTCGCGCAGGCGATCCGTCCCGTCGACGAAGTACTGCAGCTGGCCGGCGTTGCCCGGCGTCATGGAGGCGCTTGTGAACCAGTCATACGGCGACATCGGCGAAATCGGCTGCCCCGCCGCGAAGGCGGACGCCTCCGGCGGAGACAACCCCGGGCCGCTCGCATTCTGCGAAACGAACACATTCGAGCCTTGCACGTGCAGCGCGAAACCGGGCGTTGGCGTCGGTGACGGCGCAGGCGATACGGGAGCAGCTGACGCCGACGGCGCCGGCGATGGCGCTTGCGCGCGAGCCAGTGATGGTACTAGGGCGAACGCAATTGCGAGAACGCACCAAAACCGAGTCATCGCGCGCGTGCCTTTCGTCACCTGCCGTGCCGATTCGTTCATTAAGGTCGCTTAATAGGACGATTTGTCTAGCCGTTGATGATCGGCAGCATCGCAACGTATGGGCTAAACCGCTTCACGTCGTTGAATTGATTGGCGCGCAGGGTGTCATCATGCTCTGCGGGCGCGGTGCGCAGGAAAAATGCAAGCAATGCCTTCATGGCACGTAGCCTCCTTATACGGAAATGTGTTTGAACGCCGCATGAACGGCGCGATAAAAGCGGCTCTCGCGAGCCTGGGTTAATCGACTCGGGCCATCGTCCATACGGGCTACTCACCTCCCCTCAGTCCAGCCGCATCGAGCGGCTGTACAAATAAAAAAGCTCATCGTACTCCTCGCGCGATGAGCCATCTCCGAGAACGCCGTTCCCGGTTCACCTCAACGTAGAGCTTCAGCACTGCACGCCGTAGAGCTTTACTGCGCCTCCTGTGCCCATCGCTTCGTTGATTTGCGCCTCGTGTGCCCAAGCACACGTCGGCCCAAATCGCCTCGCGCTGCGCACAGGACGCTCGTAAAGCGTCAGCCGCGTTAGATACCGCCTTGATTCGACGGTTTCTGGTCACCCATTGGGGTCTCTCGACCTTTCCGGGTAGCGGCTTGTTCTCGTGCAGACGCCTCGCCTAACGAGGAATCCTTAAGTAGGATACACCCCTCTGTCAAGCCTTCGTGCCGCGCCCGCGCAAATATTCCGGCGGTACGAACGACTGTCCACCAAGTTCATCGGCAGCATCCCACACCCAATTGGGATTGCGAATGAACGCTCGCGCGAGTACGACGAAATCTGCTTTGCCGCTCGCGACGATCTCCTCAGCCTGCTTAGGCTCGGTGATCAAACCCACGGCCCACGTCGTCATGCCCGTCGCTTTCTTGATGGCATCCGAAAATGGCACCTGATATCCAGGTCCGAGCAAAATTTTCTGATCGGGCGAGAGTCCGCCGCTCGAAACGTCGACGAAATCGCAACCGCGTTTCTGCAACTCCTTGACGAATGCGATCGATTGTTCCACATCCCATCCGTCCTCGACCCAATCCGTCGCGGATATGCGCACGCCGAGTGGTTTGCGCTCCGGCCACACCGCGCGCACGCGTTCGAAAAGCTCGATTGGAAAACGCATACGATTTTCGAGAGAACCGCCGTAGGCATCGGTGCGAACGTTCGAAAGTGGCGAGAGAAATTGGTGGGCGAGGTATCCGTGCGCGAAGTGCAGTTCGATCGTATCGAGATCCAAGCGTTCAGCACGCTTTGCGGCTGAAGCGAAATCGTCGCGAACCTTCTGCAAGCCCGCTTCATCGAGCGCCTTGGGGGTATGCCAACCGTCAAACGGCAAAGCAGAGGGCGCGACCGTTTGATACGCGTGATCTCCGGTCGCGGGTCCACCGCCCTCCCACGGCGGTAGCGTCGAGCCTTTGCGTCCGGCATGCGCGAGTTGCACGCCGATCTTGCTTTTCGTCCACCTGCGGATAAACGCGACGACGCGGGAGATCGCAGCCTCGTTATCGTCGGAATACAGACCCAAATCGCGATCGGTGATGCGGCCCTCGGGACTTACGTGCGTGGCTTCAAACATGGCGAGCCCCGGGCCGGAGAGCGCAAAGTGGCCGAGATTGACCACGTGCCAGTCGTTGGCGTTACCGTCGATCGATGAATACTGGCACATCGGCGAGACCACGATTCGATTCTCGAACGTCGCGCCGCGCAGGGTGATGGGAGAGAATAGCTTGCTCACGAAACTAACGTACACGCTTGTTCGCAATGGAGTTGCGCCTCGAATGACCTACCGCCCGCCACACGTCCGTGCCGATGACCCTACCCTGCTGCTGCCGCTGATCGCGTCGAATCCGCTTGCGACATTTATCACCGTGGTCGAGGGAGAGCCGTGGGTGACGTATCTCCCTATGCTGGCTCGCGAGGAGGAGGACGGGCAGCTGCTGCTCGAGGGACATATCGCGCGCGCCAACGGCCAATGGCAGGGTGGTGACGGCAACGCCGTCGCACTTTTTCGCGTTGCCGACCACTACATCTCGCCAACGTGGTACGCGACCAAACGCACCAGCGGACGCGTAGTACCGACGTTCGACTACGTCGCGGTCGAAGCGCGCGGTCGCGCACGCTTCATCCATGATACGCAGTGGCTGCGTGAATTCGTCGCT
>JASHZC010000149.1 GCA_030042755.1 Vulcanimicrobiota bacterium
CGCCCCAGCGACCCCACCACGATCCATCCGCGCGCTGAGTCTCCCGTAAATAGGCCAGGCCGTCTGCAACGTAGGGATTACGGTCGTCGTGACCCAGCGCTGCCATCATTTCGAGCACGTGCGCGGTCACATCTTCGGTTGGCGGATCGATCATCGCACCGAAATCGGCAAACGGCATACGGTACAAGAGGTCGCGCGTGTTATCGCGATCGAACGCGGCCCACGCACCGTTGTGCGATCGCATTGCGAGCGTCCAATCCGCACCGCTTGCCACCGCGTCGCGCACTCGATCTTCACTCCCGCCCTCGATCAGCGCAAGGACGACGACGGCGGTGTCATCGATATCGGGGTAGGCATCGTTATCGAATTCGAACGCCCACCCGTTTCCACCGGTATGATTGCACTTCACCCGCCAATCCCCGGGCGCGTCCGCGGGAATCTGCTCGCGCAGAATCCATTCGATTGCGCGCTCCATCGCGGGATGTTCGCGACCGACTCCGGCAAGTGCAAGCGCGCGCACCGCCCACGCGGTATCCCACACCGGCGACATGCACGCCTGAAACCGCCAGCCCCGATCGTCGTCGATGATGAAGCGATCGAAACCGCCGATACCCTTGCGCATAACCGGATGGTCCAATGTGTATCCCATCAAATCGAGCGCGATGAGCGAATACACCCACGGTGGCTGAATGCCGCCCCAACTTCCATCGGCTTCCTGGCGCTCGACCACCCAATCGGCAACCCGACGCATGGCATTCGCGCGAAGCGGGTTGGGTCGCACGCGATCGTAGACTTTGAGTAATTTGTCGAGCCACCACATCCAGCCGGATCCGGGAACGTGATGCATCGAAGCTTGCGTGCCGTCGTTCACGATTTCGTGCACGTCGACGCCGAGCGCCCGCACGGGTCGTTTGCTCACGACAATCGTGAGCGGCGCAACCGTCCCGCGCGCCCAGCACGCGAAGTCGTACACATTGAACGGGACCGACAACGGGAAATAGATGATCTCCGGCGGTAGCGACGGGATACCGTCCCACGGATAAAGGCCAAACAGCGCCATCCAAATCTTGGTAAAGACACGCGCTTCCGCAAGGCCTCCGAGGCGTCGAATCACGGAGAGCGCCCGCTGCATCGCCTCGTCAGCAGAATCGACGCCCAGAACCCTGAGCGCGACGTACGCTTCGATCGTCGTGCTGAGATCCGCGGGACCATCGTAGTACAGCGCCCACGAGCCGTCCTCGCGTTGATCGAGGAGGATGTGCTTTGCCGCGCGCGTCGCGATCGGCTCGACATCGATGCCTAGAAACCGGTAGAGCAGCACGTGCTCGGCGGTCATCGTCACGTTCGTCTCGAGTTCGTCAGTCCACCACCCTTCCGGAGACTGACTGGCAAACAACCAATCTACGCTGCGCTGCAACGCGTCAGACACTAAACACCGACTCCTTGTCGTACATTGCGACGAGCGCCACCTACGATCGCTTGTGCTGCAGCATGACCGCTGCGCACTGCCGACTCCATCGTGTCGGGCCACTCCGTTTGGGTCCAAGAACCTGCAATCGCCACTAAAGGATGCAGCGTCTGCTGTCCCGTTCGCGCTTGACCGACGCGAGGCAAATACGTCGCCTCGGCGGTGCGGGTGACAAACCCCGAAAGGACACGCCCGCCCCGCAATTTCGGCACGAACGACGTCAGCTCGTCCCACACGAGTTGCTGGAGTTGTTCCGCAGGCATCGTCAAGTATTCGCCCGCCGCACTAATGCTGCAACAAAGATACTCTGGTCCCTTTTCAAAGATCCATTGTAATGGCGAGTCGAGCGCTGCCGCGAATTCGAATCCGACCGGACCTCTGTCGTGCCACACGTGCACGTCCACAATCGGATACGCTTCGTAATCATCGAGCCCCTCGACGCCGAACCTCTGGGGATCGCCGAGCAGCTTGCGCACCGCGCTCGGCGGCGCGGCGAGTACTACCGCATCGAAACGGTGCGTGCGATCGCCCGCGACGCGCAGATCTACAGCGTCGTCGCTAACGTTCATGTCGAGAACGGCGGTCGAGCGATGCACCGCCGAAAGCCGTTTCGTTGCAGCCTCCGCGATACGCGCGAGTGGGACCGATGAAAAGCCGAAACGTGCGGCGTCATTCTGCTTCAGGAACGCGGTCGAAAGCACGAACAATGCGTCGGCGGCACTAACGCGGTCGAATGGCGCGTTGACGGCGGGAATAAAGAACGGATCCCAAAACGCGCGCCGAGTCGCTTCGTCTTGACCGTTGCGCGCCAGCCACTCGTCAAACGTGAGCGAGAGATCCGGACGATCGAGTGCCGCGCGGACCAATGCCATGGCGACGCGCAATCTCCCGGCTGGATTCAGATGGCGATAGCCTGCGAACGATGAGAGCAGATGAAAGGGCGCCGGGAGCGACGCGGCGCGCAATCGGCTGCGCATCCCGTCGCGCGAGAGAACGAGCGCGTCGAAACGCGGCTGCTCGCGCAAAGCGTTGCCCAACCCGAGATGCCGTACGAAACGTACGAACTCGGTACAGCAGTGCAAATACACGTGCTGGCCGTTGTCGACCTCGTGTCCGGCGACTTCGTACGAGGTCGCGCGTCCGCCGAGTACGCGCATTCGCTCGAAGACTTCGACCTGATTCCCTCGCTCTTGCAGTTCTACGGCAGCTGCAAGGCCGGCCAGACCCGCTCCGACGACGCCTATCCGGCGCGCAGCCACGACATCACCATGACGCCGAGCTTCTCGTACCGTGCTAGTGCTGCGCGGGCACGCAGCGGCAGCGCCGGGTCGCGCTCGACTTTCGTGAGAATTCGTTCGTAGATCCCGGCCATCGTTTGCACGCACGCTGCGGGCCGGCGCGGTATGTACCGCAATACTTGGTATCCGCGTTCGAAGTATTCGCGCGCGCGCGCCGCTTCGAATGCAACCAGCTCGGACCAGCGCTCACCCGGATCGCCGGCAAGTAACGCGTCCGGTGAGATTCCGAATCGATCGAGATCCTCGAGCGGTAAATAGATTCGCCCCATGCTTGCGTCTTCGCGCACGTCGCGCAAGATGTTGGTCAGCTGCAGCGCAACGCCGAGATCGTCGGCTCGCTCGAGCGCAACGTCGTCGTCGAACCCAAAGATACGGACGCACATACGCCCGACCACCGACGCGACCAAGTTGCAGTATTCCGCCAATTCGGTCCACGTCGCATAACGATGCTTGGTGAAATCCATCTCCACGCCGTCGATCAACATGTCGAGCTCGCGCTGCGGAATTCCGTAGCGATCCACGGCAGTTGCAAGCACTTCCATCACCGGATCGTCGTAGTCCCCGCGGACGCAACGCGCGATGCGGTCGCGATGGCGCTGCAGCCTTCCCGGAAGATCGGGCAATTCTGCACCGGCATCTGCTTCATCGTCGACCTCGCGCGCGAAGTCGTACAACGCATAGATTGCAATGCGTTGATCGTACGGCAGCGAGATGAATCCCCAATAGAAATTCTTCGCTTCACGACGCGCCATGTCGCGGCAGTACGCCTCGGCATCCGAGCTCTTGCGGGCCCTAAGCAGGTTCAGCACGATTGGCGACTCCGTTAGGGCGTAGCGCGCTGGCGAGCGCGCGCATGACGATTGAGGCTTTTGCCGGGCGCGTAACCGTCGGCCGCACGCGATCCGTATGATAGCCTACGCGCTCGATCGCGTCGCAAATTGCTTGGCCTCCGAGCCGGTAGAGCGAGAGTTGAAGGCGCAAAGCAAAAGGCGCCATCGGTTCGAGCGCTCGACCAGAGTCGAGCATGGCACGAGCTCGCTCGACAAGCGATCGCACCGCGCCGTCGACGCCGGACCGGTCGACGTCTTCTTCCAGGAGATACTGCCGGCCGATTTCGGCGTCGCGTTTGACGTCTTGCGCGTGATTCGCAAGCTGCAGCCCGATGCAGACGTCGTCTGAAAGCGCGGGGGCGCGCGGATCGGTAATCCCAAACACTGCGAGTACTATACGCCCAACCGGTGCCGCGGAGAAACGACAATAGGCATCGAGTTCCGGCCAGGTGCGATAGCGCGACACGCGCTGATCGAGCACGTTCGCTTCGATCAAATCCAAAAACGTTTGCGCCGGAATGCGCGTCCGTTCGATCGTCTGGAGGAGCACGGCCAGCACTGGGTGAACCGGCGGCGTTCCTGCAAACATCGCACGCACTTCGTCGCGCCAGCGCTCCAAACGGCTCAGCGCATTTTCAGGCGAGCCGCTCTCATCGCCGAGATCGTCGGTGATGCGGCAGAATGCATAGATCCGAGCAAGATCGAGCCGCATTGGTTCGGGAACCAGTCCGGAGGCGACGATGAAATTCTCGTAGTGACCTGCGGTGAGGCAACGGCAATACGCGTCTGCCGCCCGGCGATCGAGGTCATTCACGTCGGATCAACCGTGGCGTCCCGCGTAATTCCGACGTCGTCCGCAAGCCCAGTGCAAACATCGCTATGCGCAGCACTTCGATGAATTCCGCGGCAAGTTCCGCGGCCGCGTCGATTCCGACATCGGCGGCGCGCAGGAACGGCCCGGCGACGCCGGCCAGATCGGCACCCAGCGCGATCGCCTTCGCCGCGTCGATTCCACCGGTGATTCCGCCGCTTGCGATGACCAGAGCTTCCGGTGCGGCCGCGCGCACGCCGGCAACACAACGCGCTGTCGGAATGCCCCACGAGGCAAAAGCCCCAGCGACGCGTGCGCGCCACGGTTCCGCGATACGATACCGCTCGACTTCGCTCCACGACGTGCCGCCTGCTCCGGCAACGTCGATGCCGGCAACGCCGACGTCCACGAGCGCTCGGGCAACGTCCGGCGCGATTCCCCAGCCGACTTCTTTGACGATGACCGGAACGTCGAGTTTTGCGCACACGTCACCGATGCGCGCAAGCAACCCTCGAAAACACGTGTCGCCTTCGGGCTGCACCGCTTCATGCAATGGATTCAGATGCAGCACGAGCGCATCTGCACGCAACAGATCGACGACGCGCCTGCATTCGTCGACGGCATAACCCTTGTTCAATTGCACTGCGCCCAGATTGGCCAGCAGCACGGCACGTGGCGCCCGGGACCGTACGTCGAACGAATCCAGCGAATCCGGATGCTCGAGCAATGCTCGTGCCGAGCCCAGGCCCATAGCCAAGCCGAATTCCTCGGCGACGTGTGCGAGCGCGAGATTGATTCGCCGCGCTTCGGAAGTGCCGCCGGTCATGCTGGAGATGAGCAGCGGCGCGCGCAGCTTACGGCCGAAGAGCGTTACGGAAAGATCGACATCGTCGAGATCGATCTCCGGAAGAGCGCAATGCAGGAACGAGTACGCATCAAAACCGGCGTCGACGCCCTTTCCGCTTACGTCCCGTTCGACGTTGATGCGCAGGTGATCGGCCTTTCGCGACACCGTTCCGTCGGACTCCGCAAGCGGGTCGGGTCTACGCAACGAGGTGATAAGCAATCTCCTTGAATTGGTCGGCGTGGTGCGAATCGATCCCGGCGCTCTCCACGAGCATCACCGCTCTCTCCGCATAGCCGTCCGAGTTATGAATGTTTCGACGCGCGACGCCGAGGAGCCGCCCGGCACGCGCGAGGGTCGCTGCGACACGATCGGGAGCATCGGCCAGGGTCGCTCCCGCTCGCAGACTCGCACCAAACAACAACGCCTCGGTGCTGCCAAGCGCACGCCGCAATTGCGCGCACTTGCCCGATTGCGTGCCGTCGCGACTGTGCGCGCTACGAAACGCAAGGCGGCGCATGAGCGTCCTCGTCAGCATCACACCGACGCGCAAGGCTCGCTGCGGATGAGCTCGATCGACCGCAAGCAGGCAGAGGGCCTGCGCGTGCGCAGCGTCGCCGGCGTTGAGCGTCTGCGCAAGACCCCACGTCGAGGAAATGCCGTCCGCGAGTTCGTCGTGCAAAACGTTGAATCGATGAAACGACTCGAGTGACGCTGCGACAGCCAGGGCGGTTTCCGGATCGCCGCCACATGCATCGGTAGCCCACATGAGCAAACTCGCGCAAATGAGATCTCCGTGCTCGAACGTCTGGCAGAGGATTTCCGTCAAGAGGGCCGAGCGCGGAGGCATATCCAGCCCGGCCAAGAAAGCCCGCGTCCGCTCGCGCGCCTCGCGAAAACGTAGCGGTCCCGATCCCGCGCCCACGATCGACGCGTCATTCGAAGGTACGAACACTCTACCCCGGTATCCTTACATGCGGTGTCTTAAGCATATGGCCAACCACCTGATCGTATCTGCCGACGACTTTGGTCTGTCTCGCGAAGTCAACGAGGCCGTCGAACGCGCCCACCGCGACGGAGTCCTGCGTTCGGCCAGCTTGATGGTGAGCGCTCCGG
>JASHZC010000150.1 GCA_030042755.1 Vulcanimicrobiota bacterium
TCGCGCACGGGAATCGAATTCCGCGAAATCGACGCGTGGCTGCACGATCGCGGCAGCGCATCCGATGCGCAGGCGCGTGATATCGCGCCGATCCTGCGGCTCGATCCGGGAAAGCTCGCGGAGCGCGCCGCCGGGTCGTGGCACCCGCCGGCGATCGAGTTGCCCGACGTGCGTCACCATCCGCAAGATCCGCATCCAAGCAACGGCTACATCTTCTTCTTGGACGGCGGGAAGCGCGCTGCGCTCGTCGATCCTGCAGGTATTCCTGCGAACCTGTTGCGTGCCGTGCGCGAAGGCCCGTATCACCTGCAATACATCCTGATTACGCACAAGCATTCCGATCACTGCGACGCAACCGCGGAGGTCGCGGCGGCCTTTCCCCAAGCGCAGATCGTGATGCACAAACTCGACGCACACGCAATCGGAACCCTATCGAGTAGAGCGCTGGCCGTCGGCGATAACGAGCCGCTTCCGTTCGGCGAGGAGGCCGAGATTCGCATGATCCATACGCCGGGTCACACCGACGGTTCGGTGACGTATCTCTTCAAATCGACGCTTTTTACAGGCGACACGCTCTTCGCCGGCAGCGTCGGCGGCGCATACGGCGACGCCAGCACGTATGCCGACATTTTGAACAGCATCCGGTCGAAGTTGTTCACGTTTCCCGACGATACCGTCGTCATGCCCGGGCACGGACCGCCCACGACGATCGCATTAGAAAAGGCCCACAACCCCTTCTTCGCTTAGCGAGATGCAATTGGAACGACGACGCGAGAGCCGTCGCTGCTGCGTATGACCGCACCGCTGCGGTGCGGAGCGTCGTCGGTTTCGCGAATCAACTCGAACTGCAGCACAACGGTTCCGGCTTTTGGAATCACTTGCGTTATGTGCATCGGCGAGCAAATGCGGTTATCGCAAAATGCCGCGATCCATCCCGACGCGACTCCGCTCACGTCGAGTCGCACGCTCTCGCCGGGCTTCCCGGAGATCGTCAACCGATATTTAGCTGCGGCTTGCGTGGCCGTCGGCAAGTCCGTTCCGTTCCAAGGCGATATCCCGATCGAGGCGAGGAGAAGGGCCGCTAGCATTCCGTTCCTTTCGTTACGTCCGTAACTTGTATCCGACAGCCGTCATGCGCATCGCGATCGCCAGCGCCGCCGCAGCGAGCGCCGCAATCGCGACAATCGAAAGACTCGGCGGCAGATAGCTCTCACCGGTATAGCTATACCGAAACGCGTCGATCGTATAGAAAATTGGATTAAAAAGCGAGAGCGTACGCAGGACGGGCGGCAGCATCTGTGCCGACGTGAAGACGCCCCCTACGAACGTTAGCGGCGTAATGACGAAGGTCGTGAGCACGGCCAAGTGATCGAATTTTTCGGCCATCAGCCCGAAGATCACACCGAGCGAAGAGAACAAGATCGATACAAGCGTCAGCACGACAGCGTATACGATCCAATTAGTCGGCCACGTGTGCACGAGCACGACTCCAAGCACCGTAATCAGCACCGCGATCAGATACGCACGCGCGAGCGATCCGAGGACGTAGCCCATCACGATCTCGTACGCCGACATCGGCGCGATGAGCATCTCTTGGATCGAGTTCATGAAGCGTCCCTGGAAGACCGAACTCGAGCATTCACCGTACGACGAGTCGATCGCTTGCAGCATGATCAACCCGGGGATGAGGAATTGAGCGTAACTGACGCCTTGCACGCTTTGAATGCGACTGCCTAGCGCAAGTCCAAACACGAAAACGTAGAGCAGTGTCGAGATGATCGGGGGCCAGATCACCTGGTTGATGATCTTGAGGCTGCGGATCATTTCTCGCTTGATGAGCGTCCACAACGCTACGCCGTTAAAAGAACTCGTTGCGATCATGCTCTGGTCAATTCCAAAAACACGTCTTGCAGGCTGGCGCCGTCGGCGATCAATTCTTGCGTCGGCTTCTGCGTAACGATCCTTCCCTGGCGCACGATCGCAATATTCTTGCAGAGCTCCTCGGCTTCTTCGAGATAGTGGGTCGTGAGAAATATCGTCAGGCCGTCTCCGTTGAGCTCGCGGAGCAAGTCCCACAATTCGAGCCGAAGTTCGACGTCGACGCCGGCGGTCGGCTCGTCGAGTATCACGAGCCTCGGCTGATTGATGAGCGCTCGCGCGAGCGTGAGCCGGCGCTTCATGCCGCCGGAGAGCCGCGTGTACTCGAGTTTTGCCTTACTCGAGAGGCCGAAGCGCTCAAGCAACATATCGGCTCGCTCTTTCACGGCCGGTCCGCGCAGCCCAAAATATCCCGCCTGGAAAATCAGAACGTCGCGAATCGAAAGATAGCGATCGAAGTTGTACTCCTGCGGTGCAAGTCCGATCGCTCGGCGCGCTTCGCGCCACTCCTCGCGATTGTCGAAGCCGAACACGCGAATCGTCCCCGCATCGGGCTTGGCCAGCCCAACGATCGCGTTGATCGTTGTCGTCTTTCCCGCGCCGTTCGGCCCGAGAAATCCGAAGAATTCACCCGCCTCGACGCGCAACGACACGTCGTTGACTGCGGTGAAGTCTCCGTAGCGCTTGACGAGATGCTCGATGTCTATGGCTGGTGTTACGGGACAAATCCTTTGAGGCGCCGGTAGCGATGGCGGCGAAGCGTAGCGATCAGCTCGCCGCTCCCTGGAATCCCGCAATCGGCCAATTGGGTTGCAACCTTTTTCACGTCGAACTCGACCCGGCGATGCTTAACCTCCCAGCCGCCCGGACGCTCGGTGAAAATCGCATAACAGGCGCGCGCATCGCCATCCTTAGGAAGGCCGGCCGACGCTACGTTGACCAGTATTCTTCCGCGCCAAATCCGCACGTACGGAAGATGCAGATGGCCGAATGCGATTGCAGTTGCGCGCTCCTCGCCGACGAGCTTGGTCAGCATTTCGTCGTCGGCATCCGGCCACAAGTGCTCGTGGTCGTTGGTCGGATTGGCGTGCACGACGAGCAGCTGATTGTCGTCTTCGCCAATTCGAATAGCAAATGGAAGATCGGCGAGCCATGACAACCACTTCTCGCCAAGATCGTGCCGCGTCCACTCCATTTGCGCGTGTTCGGGTGTCTCGAAGCGCTCGTTCCCCGGCGCGGACAAATACCGGTCGGTGTTTCCGCGAATCGATTGCGCGCCGACTTCTTCGAGGCGCTGCAAGACTTTCTTGGGTTTCGGTCCATCCAAACACAGATCGCCGGCGGCAACGATTGCATCCGCGCCACCTTGCGCGTGAAGATCGGCCAAACAGGCGTCGAGACCGACGAGATTTCCGTGAATGTCGGAAAGAACGGCTACACGCATAAGCAGTTAGTCGCGCTTGAGCGCGAGCGCAAGCAACGACGGGGTGATGCCGACCTTCTCGAAGTCGTAGAGATCTATCCCTTCGACGACGAGGCCCGCTTTGCGCATGCGCGCGAGCGACGTGCGATAGCGGACGTCGGCGATGACGTGACGGTCGCCCAGGCACAGCACGCCCGCCGCGCGATCCTCGCCGCGCGCTAGTTCGATCGTTCGGAATCCTTCGAACGCGCGTGCATCGACCTTGTCGGGCGCAATGACAAGCGTGTCGATCGACACCGCACTTGCGACGCAACGCAACGCCACATCTGGTGCCAGCGAAACCTCTCTCACGGTAAAGCCGTGCGCTTGAGCGACCGCAGTAAATCCGGATCGCCCGATCGCGTTGCCGCGCGAGGCTACTCCGACGAACGCCGTGCGCCCGATCAGAAGCACGTCTCCTCCATCGAGCAGCCCAGGTGCGGCGATATGGCCCGCGATCGGAATGTCGAGACGCGCGAACTCCGACTCCAATCGGTCTGCTTCGGCGCGACGCGACATCGCGCTCGGGCGCATCACCAGCACGCCATCTTCAAATGCGACGGCGCCGTCGACGATCGCGGTCTCGTACGGATCCTCCCCGCGCGGTTCGAGCACGATCGTCTCGACGCCGAAGTAAGCCAGGGTCTTGCGCAAAATCTCGTGCTGCTCTAGAGCGCGTACGTACACTGCGCCCGGTTCTCCGTTCAGCGGCGTCGCGTGCTCGAACGTCGCATTGGGCTTCACGAGTGCCGCGACGCGCAACTTACCGGTGGGCGTGCCCACCAGGCGCGGACCAAAATCGATCGTCGTCATCGGTTCCTTGTCAGGGGATAGCCTGGTATGTCGACGGATACGGGACTTGCCCGAAGAAATCCGCCATATCGGTCGACAATAGGTCGGCCAGCGAGATGGGCTCGAGTCCGAAGATCTCTTCTTCGGTCTTCAGAACGCTCGCGACGCTTAAATGCGCATGTCCTATGTAGCCGGGCTTTGCCAAAGGCGAGACGACCAAAGCATAGCTGCGCGCCGGGTTCACGTGATCGCGAGGCGACGTAACGCCTTCGCCAACCACGAAAACGGCGGTCGACGACCAGTGTGGCGTCCGGCTCAAGAACTCGATCGCGCGCCCCAGAGCCCGGTCTGCGCCGGCCATGCCGTCGCTGGCCGATGCCGGCAACCAGAGATACGTAAACGCCGGCTCCTGGTCGGAATTAACGAAACGGCTCATGTCGCTGATGAATTCAGAGACGCGCGTGGCGTTACTGATCGCCGGGTTCCAGCCCGGATACGCTAGGTCTACGTTTGAATCGAGTGCGGCGAGACCAGGTACGCTCAGCGTGTACAGTCCACCCAAGCCTACCGGCGGTGGCACGACCTGAGCTTGCCGATTGTGTGGCGCTGGCGGCGGGTCGAGCGTTTGCGCGCGATATCCGGAGAGCGTCAGCATGCCGCCGTAATCGCGGAAGGAGATACGCGCGCGATCGAGTGCGTTGAATAAATACCCCACTCGCGGATAATCTTCCGGGTCGTTTCCGTGATCGTCGAGCGGCAAGCGCGAACTGTTCACGCGCAGAACGCGCTGCGCGTAGAGCGTCGGGTCGCCGCCGAGCGCTGCCTGCAAGTTGAGGTCGAGATTCAAATCGGCAGCGTAGAAATTATCTGCAAGAGCGTACGTCCGCGCAAGCGCGTGCAGATTCGGTGTGGCGCTTTCGCCATAGTCGACGTATGCCGGATCGCCGTTGCCGCGTCCCAAATCTCCGAACACCGCGTCGTAGCTTTGATCGCCGATCGCGATATATACCACGCGATCGATCGTGCTGCTGCGGTTTCCGGAACGCAGCGGCGGCACGACGGAATCCGGATGGGCGCCGCTAACCGCGCGATTGTATCGCAACGCCGACAGCGTCGACGCCTCGAGCGGCACGTGTCGCAGGTCGACGCGCTGCAAGATGCCCCAGCCATCGACGCCCTTCGCATTCGCAACGAAGAGAAAGCGGCCGTTCGATGAGAGCGCAAGCGCGGATGGATACCACGCCGTCGGGATCAAGCCGAGCCGGTGAAGATGTGCCGGATCGTGAGAGTCAAGCACCGCAACGGCATTGAGGCCGGCGAGTGCGACGAAGAGACGCTTGCCGTCGCGCGAGAGCACCTCAGCACTGGGCTGCGTCCCGTACGGCGAATTCACGAACAAACGCAGATCGAGACCTGCAACGACGCGAGGATATCCTTCGAGTGAAACGGTTGCCACGCGATCGACGTTTGCCATCGTCACGTACGCATACGCACCGCCGTTGCGCACCACGATAGCACCCGGAGCAGCACCGCCCACGTTCTGCACGCCGTCAGGAACTTGATCCATCGCCATATTCGGAATTGCGCCGCTCGTCGAAGGCGCGATCGAGCCATTTGAGTCGAGCGCGAAGATCGAGAGAGAAGACGAACGATCTTGGTCCGCCGGCGGATTCGTAAATGCCGGCGCAGCGGTCGGCTCCGCCAGGGCCTGATACGCTGCAAGGCCGCCGTTGGTTACGTACAAGCGGCTGCCGGAGGTCGCGATGGATGCCGGAAAGTATCCCGTCGCCGCGTTGCCGGTGACGGCGAGCGTCGTCAAATCGATGGCCGTAACGCGATTGCCGAGATTACTCGTGACGTATGCGTCGCGACCGTTGCCGCTCACGGTAATTGCGCCGGGAAACCCGTCGACTGCAATCGATTGCGCTCGCGGCGTCAGCACGCCGTCGTCTCCGAGATCGAAGATTCGAATGATCCCGTGCGCTCCGTCGGAAGCAAGCACGATCGTACGCGAACGGTCGGCCGGGTCGGCAGTCACGGCGAGACCATCGAACACCGTAAGCGCCGCGTCATGATACACGCTGACGACGCGAAGCGAACGCGTGTCGACCACGGCGAGTGAATAGCCCGGAACCAGGTTGGGATCCCGCGCCGGGGGGCTCGCCGTCGCCGTCTGTTCGGCGTTCGCAACGACCGCGTACCTGCCATTCGGGGTCAGCTGGAGCGCGAGCGGATTGGTGCCGACGAACACGGCGGCCCCGAGCGGAGCGGCGATTCGTCCATCGGGGAGCACGGAATCGGTGGCAAGGTGCGGCGAAGCACCGGCAGGGCGAGAGACAGCGGGCGCTGAGTAGATCGTTAGGGGGGCCGAGCGTGGGGCGGCACCCAGCAAAACGGCGGCCAAAGCCGCCGCGAGGGGTCCTCGGAAATTCACCCGCTTAGGCTACGGACGGCGAGCCCCCAGCACCTGCCCGCCGGCCCCTCAGCCCGTTTGGCGGCTCAGGAAACTCAAAGTTTTCGCGTTGAAATCGGCGATGTTTTCGTAGATCGGCGCGTGCGAGCAATCTTCGAATATCAGTAGTTCGCTGTTCTTGATTCCGTTTTTGAGCGTGTCGGCAAACCGCGTCGACGTAACGGCATCGTGACGCCCGAACGTAATTTGCGTTGGTGCTTGCACGCGAGTCAATTGATCCAGCGCATCGTGCGCGATGACGGCGTTCGACTGGCGCATGAACGCGTCGAGCGGCTGCGTCGGGCGGCTGCGCACGAACGCCGCGAGCTGATCGACGTAATCCGGCTTGGCCGCGTAGAGCTCGGGCGTTAGACACCAGGGCAGGATTCCTTGAATGACCATTTCGGGCACGCTGCCTAGGCCCTTGGCGATCGTTTGCCAACCCGAAACGACGGCCTTCAGAAACGGATCGCTTTTCGGCCAGGAACTGTGGAGTGAGAGCGACTTCACCCGTTGCGGATATTTTGCCGCAAGCCACATGCCCACCGCGGCGCCGAGCGAGAGTCCCATGACGTGCGCGCGCTCCACTCCAATCGCTTGCATGAACGCTGCGACGTCATCCGCAAACAATTCCATCGAATAGGTCCCTGCGGGTTTGTCGCTTTCGCCCGCGCCGCGCGGATCGACCGAAATGCACGTGAACTGCTGCGCGTAGTCCGCAACCTGAAACGCATAGCAGGCATTGTCGGCAGCCAAGTACGGAATGAGAACGAGCGGTTCGCCCGAGCCCTGCTGCTCGTAGTTCATCGTGATGCCGTTTGCGGTAACTTTCGACATGGCACGCCTCCCGAGGGCGCTAGAATGCGGGCGCCCGCTTTTGGGGAGCTACGGATGCGCGGACGGCTGCACCTGCACCCGTCGCAAGCACGTGAGCGCGATATGGCCGCCGGGTTGGCCGAAAAACCTGCACTGCTCCAGCATCGAAGCAACGGTTCCAGGTGCCGGAGGCGGCACGCTGTTTCCGGGAATGTTGCCCATCAATCGGAAGAGCGCGAGCTCTTGCGCGTCGCTCGGATCGTGGGAGCCGATGTTCGCCTGCAACGGCCCGTATGAGTTTACCGTGCCGATGACCGCCGCGATCGTCAGATTGCTATTCGGGTGACTCGCGGCCGTTACCAGCGCAATCGCCGCGCCCGCCCCGCTTATCGAAAAATAAAATGGCGAAAAACTTGCCGAGCCGTACGTTGCATCGTTGTCAGGAAAGCGCATCAGCTCTCGCCCGACACAGTCGATGAGACGGAACGACAGGTCGGCTTCCGCGTGCTGCTTTCCAACGAAGATCCATTGCCGCGTGTACGACGTAAAACGTGCAAAGGAAACTTCCAGAATCCCCGTGTCCCCGAGGCTCTGACACTCATGCTGCGCATTTACCGGCATCCAGATGATCGATCTTGGATCTCCCCACGCGTCGCGCGGTGCCGTGTGCGCCGCAATGCGATCCAAGATCAGCTGAATCGTTCCTACGATGTTGATCGCATCTGCGCCGCCTGCCGCAGCTTGCTCGGTGAAATCGACGTCCATGACGATCGAGTTCGCTCGGCGGCTTTCAGGCGCAAACGCGGACGGCGGATCTGCTGGGGTCGGAACGTTGGAAACCTGTGCAATCGAGCAGCATACAAGAATGGGCAACAGCACGAAAGAGGTTGTACCCAGAGCGCCGCGCGGCGCCTCGCTCAGCTCGCCAAATCGTTGAGCCCCGCGCCGACGCGGCGCGCGCCCTCGCGCGCGGTGGCTTCGTCGATATGTCCGAACGACAGACGAAGCGCCGGTGGTCCGATGCGCGTCGGATAGAACGGCTCCGCCGGCATAACAAGCACGCCTTCGCGCGCGCATGCGTCAAATGCCGCTTGAGTCGATATGCGCGCCGGCAGGCTCAGCCACACGTTTACGCCGGCGGCCGGCGAACGCGTCTGCGCCCACGGCACGTACTGCGTAAGTGCATCGACGAACGCATCGCGACGGTCGCGATATAAAGCGCGCGAGTTGCGAACGTGGCGCGTATATGCCGGCGAACTCATGAATCGCCACAACGCGCGTTGCGTCAAGGTCGATGTGAAGACGTCGGCCCGCACTTTTGCGACTTCGAGCGCTTCCGCGATGGCGCCGCGCGCATAAAGATATCCGATACGCAACGCCGGGAAGATCGATTTCGAAAGACTCTCCATGACGATGACGCGTCCATCCGTGTCGAACGCTGCCAGCGGCGCAGGTGCCGGCGCATCGTAGGTGAGCTGCCATCCCGTTTGATCTTCGAGCACCATCACGTCGTAGCGCCGCGCGAGCGCGACGATCTGCTTTGCGCGGCGCGCCGGCAGGACCGCGCCGGTGGGATTCTGCGCGATCGGATTGAGATAAAACAAGCGCGGACGGTATTCGGAAAATACGCGCTCCACGTCGTCGACACGAACGCCGTCATCGTCGCTACGGACTTCGACGTACGTGACACCGCGCGCATCGAACACGCCGAGCGTCCCCGAATACGTCGGACTCTCGCTCGCAACGACGCTGCGCGCATCCAGCAGCACGGTTGCCACCAGGTCGGCCGCCTGTTGAGCGCCGCTGCACACGATGATGTCCGCAGCACCTGCCGCGACGCCGCGCGAACGAAGCAACTCCGCGAGCGCTTCGCAGAGGTCGGGATCGCCGGTTGACGAGCGGTACTGCATCGCTTCGGGCGGATCTTCGATCAGCGTGCGGTGCATCGCGCGGCCGAAATCCGCGAGCGGAAACGTCTCAGGCGCAGGATGCCCCGTCGCAAGCGAGATCGCGCCGGGATGAGTAGCGCGCGTGAGCTGTTCCATGACGCCGTCGAGACGTTGCGCGCGCGCGAATCGCGCAACGTCGGGCTCCCATCGGCGCGAGAATGGCGCCGTCGCGTCCGGCGGCGGGGCAACGAACGTGCCTTTGCCGACACGCGAGACCACGCGTCCGCGCGCCGCCAGCAATTCGTACGCCTGCGAAACGGTTACCAACGCGCAATCGAGGTTGCGCGCCAACTCACGCATCGCCGGTAATCGTGCGCCGGGCTCGAGCTCCCCCGACTCGATCGCGCTGGCAAGCTGATCGGCTAGTTGGACGTAAAGTGGACGTCCGTCGCGCGTGTCGAGGCGGAGATCAGCGCTTGTCGAGGCGATATCCGATGCCCCGCACGCTCGAGATTTCGAGTGGGGCTTCAACCTCGAGCAACTTCTTGCGCAGCGCCGCGACGTGCACGTCTACGACACGCGTCGGCACGCCCGAGGTGTCGTTCCACACGTGCTCGAGAATCTGCGCGCGCGTCAACAATCGGCCTTCGGCCTCGCCCAAGAACCACAGCAGACGAAACTCGAGTGCAGTGAGCGAGATGCTCGAGCCGTTGTTGTTCAGCATGTGAAAATCGCGATCGAGTTGCGCCGTGCCCAGCGCGAGGACGTTGTTGCCCTCTTTCTTCTGAGTGAATTTTTCGCGGCGACGCAAGAACGAGGCGATGCGCGCTACAAGCTCGTTTCCCGAAAACGGCTTGGTGATGTAGTCGTCGGCTCCAAGGCCGAGACCGAGCAGAATATCCTGTTCGCGCGAGTGCCCGCTGACCATCAGAATGAAGCAGTTATTTGAGTTCGAGAGGGACGTGCACACGTCGAGGCCCGAGATATCCGGCAAACCGACGTCGAGCACGACGACGTCCGGCTTGTAGGTGTCGGCCAGTTCGAGGCCCTCGGCCCCACTAGATGTGACGCGGACCTCGTAACCGGCGCGTTCGAGCACCGTCTGCTCTAATCGCGCGACGTCCTCGTCATCCTCAATAACCAACGTCCGTGCCAGGGCCATCGACCGCTCCCCTCCTCGCTTACGGGGTCCTACACCTTAGCATCGATCTCTTCTTCCTCGTTCTTTACCAAGGCCCGGCGCGCGACGCCTTCGTCGATCGCGGCCCCGCCCACGGCTTTGGCCACCGCATCGACGACCCGGGGATCGAAGACGCTCGGAATGATGTATTCGGCGCTACGCTCGTCATCGGTCACCATCGCAGCGATTGCATAGGCCGCCGCGAGCTTCATTCGTTCGGTAATCCGGCTGGCGCGTACGTCCAGCGCTCCCCGGAAGATGCCCGGGAACGCCAGCAGATTGTTGACCTGGTTCGGGAAATCGGAGCGTCCCGTAGCAACGACCGCGGCCACCGGGGCCGCGATGTCAGGCATGATCTCCGGCGTCGGATTGGCCATCGCGAAGACGATCGGATCGCGAGCCATCGCCGCGATGTAGTCGGGTTGAAGTATTCCCGGCGCCGAAACGCCGATGAATACGTCTGTCCCGCGGAGGACGTCGGCCAGGCCACCGCGCCGGTTTTGGCGATTGGTGTTTTCCGCGAGCCACCGCCAATGCGCGTTGTCGTACCGATCCTCGCGATTCAGTGCGCCGTTGCGATCGACCGGAATGACGTCGCGCACGCCCGCCTCCAGAAGCATCTTGATCGTTGCCGTGCCGGCTGCACCGCTACCCGAGACGACAACCTCGAGATCGCGCAAACCTTTCCCGACGACTTTTGCGGCGTTGATCAACGCCGCCAAGATGAC
>JASHZC010000151.1 GCA_030042755.1 Vulcanimicrobiota bacterium
GGGCAGCACCACGATGCCTCTGAGAAAGACGATTCGCGCTAATGGCATAGCCCGATCATGGTCACGCCATGTGAAGAAAGTCTGAATTCGGGGAGGACGGTCGGTACTATTTGCTCAGGGCTTGTCCGTACGACGTATCGCTAAAGTTCGACTGGCCGTTGATGTACTCGAGCGGGTTGCCTCCGCCCGAGTAGCTCCAGTAATCGATGCGGTACGCGGCGGCATCTTGGCAGTAAAGGTTGCCGCCGATATACTTGTTGCCGTCGATCACGGCCTGCACCACGTCGACATAGTTGTTGTAACACGAATCGGTGTAGCCGGTCTGGCTTACAAGCGTTGCGGTCGAACCCGAGATGGTGAGTCGGTACACGCCCGTGGTCGCAGTATTCTCGTAGCCTTGGTCGTTGGCGTCGACGTACTTCCCATCCCAGTTGACGCCTGCGGGGAAATCGATGGTGAAGGGCAGCGAGATTTCTATCAGCGATTTGCCGTCCTTAGGGAGCTCGAACAACTCGTGAGCGTCGGTCACGATGTTCTCGCCCTCCACAAAGAGATTGTCCTTATCGTCGTAGCTGGGGGGCCACACGTAGGTGCTCGCCTGCGTGTAAACCTTTCCGGATCCCGCGGCGCCGTGATAGATCACGATGTTCCCACCATACCCGCTGGCACTTCCTTCGAAGTTGGCGACGGCGAGGTCTCCCGTCTTCGGATCGACGGAGCAGCCGATGGGGTATCCGTAGTCGTCGGTTAGCTGTTTTGTGGGTTTCCTTGCACTCCGCGCGTATTCGGCGAGATCAAAACCGGCGAAATTGGTGATCCATACATTGCCCGCGACGTCCGCGCACTCTCCATAAGGATAAACAACGCCGCTCGTGATCTGTCCAACGAGCTTTCTGGTTTTGTAGCCGTATACGTCGATCTCACTGAAGTCTTGGTTGGAAGTATAGAGAAGAGGTCCGGTCGTCTTGGCCTTCGGAGATATCCAAGAAGCGCGATCGCTCCGCCGGACTACGGGGGCCGTGCCGAGCGCGTTGGTGAGGCGCATCGCCAGCAGCGGCGGGACTGGCTTTGCAAAGGACGGTGATGTGTTTGCCGACGCCGCGGGAGCGACCGGCGCTGTACCGGCGCTGCACCCGGCAAAGAGGGCGACTGCAATTGCAACTTCTAGGACGCGCGTGGCCGTATGGAAGATTCGCATATCCGACCGCTCCTTATCCTGGCCTAGCTCATTCGCTGCAAGCGCGTATTTTCGTCTCACCGTGAACGGAGCCTGTTAGCTCCTCGTTTGACGCGCTGCGCGGCGGAGGGGGGCCGCCGCTACCGCCGAATTAGCCATCGTAGACTGAAGCCACTCCATCGAAGATCGACTCGGTTTGCTTCGCGATAGGGGGCTCGACATATGTGCATATCCTCGGGCATGGCCGGTCGTAGCTTGCTTGTTGTCCTCGTGGCAGTCTTGGCGAGCTGTTCGAACGCATCGCAGGGCTTGCAAACCACACCACCCAGTGCCGGCGGCGCGCCCACTTCGGCCGTCGGCCGATCTGGTGGCCCAGCGATTCTGCTCAAAGGTCACATGACCCCGTTGCAGCTGCTAGAGCTGCAAGCCGCAGGGCAGCTCCCGGCTCCCGTCCCGCGCGCGGCCGTGCGCCGGCAGCTCGCGCAGTTCGAGCAGCAGCGGCGCCACCATCTGAAACTTCCGCACGACACCAGCAGCGTGGCGATGTGGGCCACAACCTACCTCGAAGGCGGAACCCTGATCGGATTGGATGCCTCGGCAAAAAAGATCGTCGCCGCCATCAACGTGGGGAATGCCGGCTGCTCGCTCCCGACGACCGTCAAGGTCGATCGATCGCAAAACGTCTGGAGCTCGTGTGGAGTCCCTAACGCGGCACAGGAATACAGCAAAGACGGCGTGTTGAAGAGGGCATACGTTGGAGGCTGCCCGCAGCCGGTAAGCCAATGCGCAGCGTTCATAGGCGAATCGTTCGACGAGTCCGCCGATTCGAGCGATGTCTTCACCGGCCTCGCATTTTATGAACTTGAGACGACGAGCAGCACGACGACGATCGGCAGCGGCTTCGAGTGGTGGCCGGCGAATTCGCCCTCCGCGGCACCGACGCTGATCGCGCTCCCGTACGGTGATCCCGTAGAAGAGGTCGACTTCATGGACCTCGATAAGTCGGGCAATATCTGGTTTGACTATTACGGCTGCAGCGGCACCTCGTGCGGTTACGGTCTCGCCGAAATTACCAAACCGACGAAGGATCCGAAAATGGTCTCGATCCTTCCGCTCGGTTCAATTGACGAGGCCGGCGGCGTCTACATTGGAGACGCGGGGAAAGTATTGAACGTTACCGATCAAGAGACGCGCATGACCAACCAGTATGAACTGCCGCTCTCCCCAAGCGGAAAACCCTTCAATACGCTCGGTCCGACGCGTGCAGATGCCTTGGGTTTGGGCGACCCCGTTTCGGGCGGCTTCAATCAGGCCGAAACGAAGCTGGCCTTTGGCGACGCCGATGGCTGGCTCGATCTTGGCAAAGTCCCAGCCAACACCTGGAAGGACGTTCAGAACATCAGCTTCTGGTTGCCCGAAGGCGCCGACTACACGCCCTCAGACAGGTAGATCTTTTCGCCGGCTACCGATCCGAGGGAGTGTAGGCCGCACCCTCGGGCTGAATGATGCCGGTATTCTGTTTGGCCGCCCACTTATTCGTGGCGACGACGCCGAGGTCGAGCCAGTTGTAGAGATCGGCGAATACGAGCTTGGTCTCGGTCTTGTTGAAGCCGCCGGTGACCGGTTCGCCGAAGCCCCAACGGTTTAAACGGGTCGGCCCGAGGATGTTGAACGGACTTCCACTAGCAGCCAGCGGCAGTTTGTATTGTTTGGTTAAACGCTCTCCCTCATCAGTTACGTTCAACACTTTACCGTGACTGCTGACGTCGACCCCGCCGCCGTCGATGATCGCACCGGGCGTGAGGATCGGGATGAACTTCGGATCCTTCGTTGGGTTCGTGATCTCGGCGAGTCCGTAGCCGAATCTGCCATCGCCTGCGTTACCAGCGTAATCGAACCAGATGTTGCCCGACTTGTCGACGTCCATGTAGTAGACCGACTCGACGGGATCGTTATAGGGCAGTGCGATCAGGGTCGGCGTCGCGGACGGCGAGTTCGCCGGCCACCACTCAAAGCCACTGCCGGTGGTCGTCCCGCTCGAGGTTTCGAGCTCGTAGTAAGAAAGACCGAGGAAGAAGTGGCGGGAATCGGCGGCCTCGTCGTCCGATTCGGCGAAAAAGGACTCGCACGCGCTTGCCGGCGCCGGACAGGCCGCTTCGTAGGTTTTCAAAAGGCGGCCCTTGCTGTTGTACTCCAGTGCCAAACTTTCGGTAAAATCGGCGTCCGTATCGCACGCAACCCAGATATCTTGGGAGCCGTCGATTTTGACCGTCACCGGAAAGTAGCAGTTGTTCGACAGAACGTCGATGTCGGCCACGACCTTCTTCGCGGTTGCGTCCAGCCCGACAAGATAGTTGTCAGGCGTGTCCGTCGCCCAAATGGCAACGCTGCCGGTGTCGTGGACCTCGAGACGCGGGCGCGGCCGGCTCTCGAGCCGCTCTAGCTGCCGCTGGATAACCGCCGGCGGCACCGGGGCCGGAAGCTTTCCTGCGGCTTGTAGCTTGAGGAACCGCAACGCGGTCATGCCGCCCGTGCCGGGCGGGGTCGTCTGTAAAGTTTGGGAGGCGTTCGAACAGCTCGCCAGCAGCGCCGCTAGGACAACTAGCAAGCTGCGACCGGCCATGCCCGAGGATGTGCGCATATGTCGAGCCCCCTATCGCAAAAGGAAACCGCGTCGAATTCCGATGGAGTGGCTTCAGCCTACTGTCGAACTAATTCGGCGATAGCTCGGGGCCCCCTACCTCTTCACACTGATGGCGGTGCCGAAGGGTTGCGTCATGCCGGTGATCGTCTTGGTCGCGCTGCCACCGGCCGGATACGAATAGACCAACACGTCGGCCCCATCTTGCTGTGGTGCGGCGATCCGGCGGCCGGCGATCCACGAGCCGTCGACGTCAGACGAGCCCGACAGCGTCGTGTCGCTGACTTCCGTGCCGGTCGTTCCTTTGAACGTATAGCGATAGACGGTTCCGTTGCTTTGATCGTCAAACGTGATGTACTTGCCGTCCCACTGAACGGTGCCGCAGTTCGTCGGACTCTCACTGAGTGTCACGTTTTCCGTTGTGCTGCTGCCCTTGGGGAGCTCGCCCGCGCAGAATGCGCTGTTGCAGCTGCCGGCAAAGAAGAGGTTACTCTCGTTGTCGTAGCCGAGCGTGTTGACCGAAAACCAACTTCCGCTCGCCGGAGGCTGATAGGTGGTCGGGGTTCCGGAAGCGTGCGGGAAAACCAGCAGGTCGCCTTCGCCAAAGTAGTCGCTTACGATGTTGGCCACGGCCAGATTGCCCGTCTTCGGATCGACGGAACAGGCGCCGGGTTCATAACCGGAATCGCTCAGCGTCTCGATCGGCGTCGTCTTGCCGCGCGCGTACTCGACGATGTGACCGCCGCCATAGAGCTGCGTCACGAAGACGTCGCCCTTCTTGTCCGTGCACAGACCCGCCGGGTTGTTTTGGTTGGTCAACGTTCCGACCAGTTTCCCATGCGGAAATGTGAAGACATACACGTCGTACGTCGATGAGTCGCTGACGTAGAGCAGCTCGCGCTTCTTCTTGGCGTCGGGATCCATCCACGAGCGTCCGCGATCGGGATGTGCGTTGCGTGCGGCGCTTTGCCGGATCGCTGGGGCCGGCCCGAGCGCCGGGGAGGACATGCCGCCGCCGCAGCCGGCCAGAACTGCCGAAACCGCGCAAAAGCTCAAGACGTGCTTTGGCAAACTGAAGCTACTCATGGCGTAAATGGTAGCATGACGACGCCGGCACGACGGCCGAACGCAAAAAACTTGCCAAAAAGCCTGCCTCGAGACGCTATTCGGTGTCGGGAATGCGGTCGTCGTTGGGTTGATGGAGGAAGAAACGGCGGCCCTTGGGCGCTTGGATTGGGACGAACGCGCGCGGCCGGTGCGAGAAGTCGAAACAATCCTCTGCGGGTGAAACGGCGCGCGTGTCGGCCGCCGCCAGCCGGCCCAGGCCGAAAAGATCTTCGGCAAAGCGCAGAACGCTGGCGGTCTCGTACTGCACGTGCGAAACGTAGTCGTGCTTGGCGTACGGCGAGATTACCAGCAACGGGACGCGAAAGCCTAAACTGTCGTAGTCTTTGAACGGCGGGGGAACGTTGTCATAGAGACCGCCCCAGTCATCCCATTGCACGAAGATCGCCGTCGTCTTCCAGAACTTGCTCTCGCCGATTGCATTGACCACGGTCGAGACCCACGACGGCCCGTAGCCCCCGCCGCACGAAACATGGTCGGAGTTGACGCAAAGCGGCGTAATCCAGGTAAAGTTTGCAAGTTTTCCGGCAGCCACGTCGATCAGGAATCGCCTCTGCGGTACGATGACGTCCTTGGCCCAGTCGGGTCCGTCGTAGATGTGCTTCACCGCCTGGTATCCCGACCAGAGGCCGCTCGTCGGAACCAAATACTGACTTGTATAGAAGCGCCACGAGAGCCCGGCCCGGTCGAGCTCATCGCCGAGCGTCTGATAATCGAAGCAAGGCTCTTGAGTCGGGCCTACCGTTCGCTGATGCGTGATGGTGGAAACCGCGTCGTACGCGCCACCCGGGCAGCCCCAGGGGCCGTCCGGGACGTTCACGCTCGAATGCGCCTGCGCCGCGATAATGTATTGGTGGGCTACGAAGCTCTCATCGAGCTGCGATGCGAACATTCGATCGGCGAGGACCCATTCGTGTGCCATATCAAAGTATGGTCTTGTTTCACGATGTTGCACGTAGACGTACTGCGGGTTGCTCGGACTGCCGTACGATGCTTGCTCGTTGTTGAATCCATCCATGCGGCAGCGAGTCCCGGGAAGGTTGCCTCTGCCGTTGCACGCGGCAAACATCGCCGCAGCCGAGTGATCGATTTCGTACACGGTCTTGAGGCTTACGGGCGTGAGCTCGATGATCTGTCCTTTCGAGTCTTTGCCGCTGGAAACGGTGTCGGCGCCGGGATAGCCCTCGAAAATGCTGTTGAAACTGCGGTTCTCTTGAACGATGTAGACGATGTGGTCGATCTTGCCGGCGCCGGTCGACGCGAGCGCTCGCATAACGCCGTCGCTTTGCAAGGGCGTTGACGGCTGCAAGCCGGCCGCACACGCGGTGAAAGCGAGCACAAGTGCGAGACCGGTGAACCGGCGCTCCCTAGAGCTCGAATGCCAAAAACTTGCCAAAAACTGACGCATGGCTTTGCCGCAGCCATGGTACCATCGAGCGAGACCGACGCGCAATATTCGTTTATTGGAGGTAGAACGCTGTATGAGAACTCGCCGTTGTCTTGGGAGTGTGATGGGCGTGCTCGCGGGATTGGCTTTTCTTACCGGGTGTGGGGGCGGAACGCCGTCAACGTTCGCTCCGGCGGCCACTCAGAGCAACGGCGCGAAACGGATCGCCCATCCCGACCGAGCGCGATCGTGGGTAGCTCCCGAGGCGAAGAAGGATAACCTGCTCTACGTCAGCGACTCGGACACGTACGACGTCTACATGTACTCCTACCCGCGCGGCAAGCTCGTAGGGACGCTGACGGATCAAAACAATCCCGCCGGCCTGTGCGTCGATAAGAAGGGCGACGTCTTCGTGACGCAGCTCTATGGCGGCGGTCATATCGTCGAGTACGCGCATGGCGGAACGACGGCGATCGAATCGTTGAGCGATCCCGGTTACGAGCCCGGCGGCTGCTCCGTCGACCCGGCAAGCGGCGACCTCGCGGTTACGAATATCGTCACCGACTATTTCGATGTGGGCAACTTGCTGATCTTCAAACGCGCCAAGGGCACGCCGACGAGTTATGCCGCGCCCGGAACCACGGGCGCCGGCGCGGTGTGGGGCTCGGTGAACACGTGCGGTTACGACGACAAAGGGAACGTGTACTTCGCCGGGCACGGTTATCCGGACGCCAACGTCTTTGGCGAGCTGCCAAAGGGCGCGAGCAGCACCGAAAACATCACGCTCAAGCAGAACTTTGGAAGCGGCATCGGTAACGTGCAATGGGACGGGACCTATATCACGTTTGCGGACATCGACGGGTCGATCTACCGCTTCAAGATGAAGGGAACGACCGGCAAAGTGGTCGGCTCGACCGTGCTAAACGGCTCGGACCAAGTCGACCAGAGTTGGATTCAAGGTAAACGCGTGATCGCTCCGCAGCAGTTCTCTGCCGACGTCTTCTACTACGATTACCCGGCAGGCGGGGACTCGACCAAGACCGTCGCTGGACTGAGTGCTCCGTTTGGTACGACCGTCAGCCTGGCTCCGAAAACGTAGCAAGCAAAGAAGCTCTCCCACGCCGTCGAAGGCATGAGAGCCGCCGCGGGTGACGGCTCTCGAGCTGAGAGGGGAGGGTCGCCTTGCCTACCTTTTCAAGTGCCAGCTTCAATGTAGCCGCTAAGCATCTCTTTCGTCACTTGCACGAGCCGCACGTCCTGCGCTCCAATCCCTTGGTCCGGCACGTCTTTGAAAACCTGCGCGGAGCCCGTCTCGGCGGAGTATACGAGCGCGCGGCATTGGATCGCGTGCACGAACTTGTTCGTCTCGGGGCACTGTATTGCCGCGACGCAGACATCGCCGCCGGGCGAGAAGAGCGAGCCGTACGACAACATGCGATCGTCACCCAGCAATGTCTCGAGCAGCGGCCGATGCGCGAAGTTGCGGCCACCCTCGGAATATCGTACTACCATTGCTACCGCCAGCGTGCCGAGATCTGCCGGCGCGTGGCGCGTTATATCCTCGAGCGCGATGACGCGCCGGCGCTCGACGCGTTTCCTGAGTTCGACGAGTTTGCCTCGCTTGCGGACCGGGCGATGCAGCGGGCGGCGTGTTTGCCCGCGGAAGCGGCCTTTCGCCAAGGCGACGACCTGGTCCGCGCTTCCGTATCCGCGCAACAGAAAATCGAAGCATTGCGCCTCGGAGCCTCGATAGCGGCGCGATTTGGCGACGTCAAGCGCGCCGAACGCGCGCGCCGCGAAGCTCAGGCGCTTTGGATCGAACATCTGGCAGCAGGCCCGTCACCTTCACGGGAGGTCGCGCGAGCGTGCATCGAGCTGATGGACGCAAAACTCGCGTACCATCGCGCCGACCCGTCGCAGGCGCTCGCGATGGCGCAGCGCGCAGCCGGGCGCCTCGCACCCATTCAAGAGGAGCCGCGCGTGGCGCAGCTCTACGGCGAAAGCCTTTACGAGCTCGGCGCGGCCTACTGGAACCTCGGCGACTTCGAGCGCGGATACGAGCACGTCGCCGATGCCGAAGCACACTTCGCGCAGTTGCGCTTGGCGTCACCGCATCTACGCGTACGCGTGATGGTGGAGATTTGGCAGATGCGTAACTATCTGCTGATGAACTCGAAGAGCTGGTATCCATCCTGGCAGCGCCGCAAGGGCCTGATCGCGGCTTACGAACAGGCCTATGCTGCCGGCGCATTCTTCGAGGCGGCGACGGCGCTCGCAGCTCTGGCCGAGCACCACGCCTTCGCGGGCAACGACGACGAGACATTGCGAACCGCCCAAGCCGCCCTCTCACTCGCAAAGCAAGAGCCAAGTGAAAGGCTGCGGACTCAAATTTCGATCCAGGTCGCGATGCTCTTGTTGTGGACGCGATACTGGGATCGCGCGCGCTCGTTTCTTCCCGTCGCGCAGCGGCTCGATGCCTGCGACGTCTACCATCGCGAGTTGGCCGCCTACTTCGCCGCCGAACGCGCGTTCCGGCGCCGAGCATTCCGGGACGCGTGGAATCTCACGCGGGATGAGTCCGGCAATTACGTCGGCCTTGGCGTGCGCAAGCGGCTCATCGCAGCCGCGTCGGCGCACGAACTCGAACATCGGCGTGTCGCTGGAGCCTTGATCGAAGCCACGCTGCCGGCCGCCGAACGCCTGCATTCGGTTCCGCTGCTGCGCGACACGTACAGCTTTGCCGGCCAGATCACGGGGAATTCGCGCTACAAGCGTCAAGCCGTCGAACTGACGCGACTGCTCAACGCCTAAGCCCGCCGCAAGACGGCGCTTCAAGCTAATGCGTTACGAGGTGCTTGGGCAAGAATCGGTCGCTATGGTAAAGATTGAACTCTAGGGTCTGCGCATTGACGGCAACCTCCTCGAGAAGTTTGCCGAGGTGCGTATCCCATTGGGCGTGGACCCAAGCCTGGTGCGACTCGAACTCGGTAAGGATGATGATGCGACTGGCATCGAGGCTGCCAAACAATCGCGCCTCGTGCAAACCGGGTAGATCGGCACCGGGGCCGCGTAGGAATGTCGTAATTTCCCGGTAGAGCTTGTCGTAGTCTTGCGGTGAGACCTCGAGCAGTCTGAACATGCAGACGGGTCCGTCACCGTCGATCGCCGGCAGAGTCACCCGCTCGCTGTCGGCCACGGTTGCCTTTTCCCGCACCATGACGACTGGGCAAGGCGACGAGCGCAGCACCTCCTCCGCAACATAGCCCATGAACAACCGTCTAAACCCCGAGCGTCCATGCGTTCCCATGACGATCGTATCGGCGTTTGTCCTCGCCGCCCGGGCGACGATCGCGGTTGCCGGTTCACCAATTTCGACGTGCTCGGTAGCCGTCAGCCCCGCAGTTCGAGCCGTCGCAGCCGCCGCTCCGACGATTTGCTCGGCCTCGCGCTTGGCGGTGGCTACCCGCTCCTCTTTTAGGGGATCGGGCAGATTGCGCCCGACCACTGCAACCGGATCAACGACGGAGCATATGTCGATCTTCGCGCCTTCGCCTTTTGCCAGGCCCAGCGCGTAGTCGAAAGCATGCGCCGCGCAATCCGATCCATCGAGCGAAACGAGAATTCTTCGTAACATCAGACGTCAGCTTACCAGACCCCGATGAAGAATCTGAGAAACCGGATTCCTCAGTTTTTCAAATATCCTTCGACCTCGCCGTGGCGGCCGGCTAGATCGTGATGTCGGCTCCGGCGACGAACCTAGCGGTGCCTGTGATGCCCCGCGTGGCGAACAGCGAGACGCGCGCATAGAATTCCAGCCAGCGCGTCGGGTCTCGATAGGTGCCGAGGTCGAATCGATTGGAAGGAGTGCGCACGGCGTTGCTCCCGCTGAAGCGGAACTCTCTCGCGTAGGAGGTATACATGCGCGTTGAGCCATCCGTATTTAGTGGAATGGTATACGTCGTTGCGAATTGGTCGAGCGCTTCAGGAGGACGGCTTGCCGCAGCGTAGAGATTTTCTGAAACTCGGAATAGGACGTCTAATCGACGCGACAGGCCGCCCCCGCCGGTGGGTATGGGCGCGCCGAAGTAGTAGTCCCCCGAGAGATAAGCGGAGTGGTAGCCGTCCGCCATATTCGGGTCTGACGATTGATACGCGTAACCGGTACGAACCTCATAGTGGTCGCGCCCGTCGGGTGCGCTGAATCGCAGCTTCACCTCAGCAAGGTCAAAGGGCGGATCGAATTTGCTGGACTGCTCTTCCTCGTTGACTCCGTCGTCCTTATCGTCGTCCAGCCCCATCTGATAGGCTCGCAACAGTTTAATTCTTACCGAGAAGCCGCGAACAACCGGCTTGTACTGGAGGCGAAACTGCGCTCGCACCAGGTTGCGACAGTAGGGCGTGGCGCTAAGGCAGGCCGTATACGCGGGATCGACGCCGCCAGTAATAGCGCTGGCCGCCCTACATGTGCCGCGCGCGCAAAGCGGAACAATGAGCACGGCCGATGTCCAGAGTATGCATCGCAGTACTCTTGCCACAGCGCACCAATAGGGTGCACGCGGCGATCTTTCCTGCACCGTGCGCTCCGGCGACACGTTCGTTGGGGGGCGCCATCACGGGCGCGACGAAAGCGACACTGTGCAGGCGCCGTTCGTACGGTATTTCACGCTCCTGTCCGTAGGTACGGTTCTAGCTTTGTGCGCATGTGCGTCTGCCGCGCGAGCGGCCACGGCAGGCACCGAGCCGACTCCGGAGCGGCCACGGGCCGTCCGCGTCGGGGTTGTGATCCGCAACATCATCGCCATCGACGAGGTGAAGGAAAACTGGCAAGTTAACGGTCTGCTTGTCGCAAAGTGGAACGATCCTAGCCTTCGCTACCGGCCGCGCGGACCAGAGCAGCTTTCTCGAGAGTTGCCTTCGAAGATGTGGAAGCCGGACTTTGAATTCACGAATGAAGAAACGGCGACGAGTTTTCACTTCGTCGACCTTTACGTCCAGCCGGACGGAACCGTTACATCCACGCAAAGGTTTACGGCAACCCTCTCGACCAACTCAGATTTGCGCCGTTTTCCGTTCGACTCTCAAGTCTTGCCGGTAGTGGTTCAAGCCAGTGGCGACGACCTCGATACCACCATTCTGACGCCTGACCAGAAAGATACGTCGTTGTCGAATCGCGGCTATGTCGGCCTCGCGCAGTGGACGCCGCTTTCCCTTACCGAACGTTTGGGCACGGTCGACGGAAGTGTCAGGCACGCGAAGGACATAGAGTTTAGCGTCAAAGTGCGGCGTAATCCGAGATCATATATTTTTAAATTCATCGTGCCGCTTTTACTGCTGGTGATGATTTCGTGGGTAACCTTCTGGCTTTCGCACGAAGAGTTCAAGGCGCGGGACCAGCTCCAGTCCGCCGTGGCCACACTTCTGATCGTTGTCGCTTTCAACATCACGGTGAGCAACCTGTTGCCACGGACCGAATATATCACCTATATCGACGCGCTCTTATTCACGTGCTTCATTTTTGTTATCGTCGCGATCGGCGCCATCGTGCTAACGCATCTCCTGCAGATAAACCACTCGGAAAAGACGGCGCTGTTCGTGCGCAGGCTCGCCGGCATCGTTCTTCCGGTTGCTTTTTTGGTCACCCAGGCGATATTGTTCTTCGCATTTCACATCGCCGGCTAGCCTCGCGTCGACTACGCGCCGCTCAAATAGGCTTCAACCTGCGAGACGAAGAGCTGCGGGTCGATCGGTTTTGCGATGTAGCCGTCGAATCCCATCGTTTCGATGCGTTCGCGATCGCCCGGCATCGCGAGTGCGGTGACGGCGACCAAAGGCGTCGAGGCGAGGTTAGGACTGCTCTTAAGCCGGCGCGCAAGCTCGTAGCCATCGATCCCAGGCATGAGAATATCGGTGAGCACCAGCGCGAAACTGCCGGCCCGGGCGGCCTCAAGCGCAGCGGTGCCGTCGCCGACGCCGGTCGGGTCGTGGCCGAAAGCACGCAGGAGGTAGGTCATGAGATCCAGGTTCGTCGAGTTGTCGTCGACGACGAGGATCCGCGCCATTCAGGAAGACTCGCGAGCAAGCGGAAGGGTCAGCGTGAATGTGCTGCCGGTTCCCTGCTCGCTGATGACGCTCAGCTCCCCGCCCAGCAGCAGGGCCAGCGTCCGGGATAGGTGGAGACCCAGACCGGTCCCGCCAGCGCGGTCTGCGCTGCCCGCAGCGAGCTGCTCGAAGGCTTTGAACAAGCGCGCGACATCATCCGCTTTGATGCCGATCCCGGTGTCGATGACGCTAATCGTGATGGCGGTCCGCCCGTTCCACCGGCCTGCGCGAGCGTCGATGCGCACGGATCCGCGCTCCGTATACTTGATCGCATTATCCGTGAGATTCAGCAGAATCTGGCGCAAGCTTCGGCGATCGGTGGTAACAAACGCAGCCTCTTCAGAAACGAATTCCGTGAAGTCGAGCCCCTTTTCGGAGGCAACTGACGCAAGCGAAGCAGCTACGTCCTTGACGACGTCTCGGACTGGGACGCGTTCGAAAGTCAGATCGCGTTTGCCGGATTGAATCTTCGCTAGATCGAGGATGTCGTTGATCAACGAGAGCAGGTGGCGGCCGGCCCATTGGACGATTTTGAGCTGCCGTTCTTGTTCTTGGGTCAGTGGTCCGGGAAGCTTCATGAGCAGCGTGCCGGTGAAGCCGAGGATGGCATTCAGGGGCGTTCGCAGCTCGTGGCTCATCGCAGCGAGGAAACGGTCTTTGGCACGGCTTGCGTCTTCGAGCTCGGCGTTGAGCTCTTGGAGGCGCCGTTCGAATGCGATACGCTCGGTAACGTCGCGAATCGCGCTGGCTACGAAGGTCCCCTCGCGCGTCGAGACGGGACTCAGGCTGATCTCGACTGGAAACTCGGTTCCGTCCTTGCGCAGCCCGAACAGCTCGAGCCCCGTGCCCATCGCTCGTGGGCGCGGATTGGCCGCGTACGCGGCTCGGTGGTGGACGTGAACGCGACGGAAGCGCTCTGGAGTGAGGGTCTCGATCGGCCGGCCGATCAGCTCCTCGCGGTAGTATCCGAAGAGATGCTCGGCTTGCGCGTTAACCAAACGTATCGTACCCTCTGCATCGACGATAACGGTCGCATCGGGCGCATACTCGATCAGGGGGAACTGGATTCCCTCGATCTCTGCGAGCGCGAAGGATGACTTCTCCACGGTTTCGCCGCTCATTTCGCCCCCCGCCGAGTGGTACCCGTTGGCCGTTCGCCGGGTCCGACGACCGGCGCGCCTGGGAAGAAATCGAGAACAGGCCGTTCTCGGCACATTCATACCAGCGGCGTACACTGCGATCAAATGACGCACTTGCGCGAGCAGATTTCTGTCGCATCCCCAGCTAGCCAAGCCGAGGCCGGCCTCGAGAGCTATCTAGCCTCCCTGCGCGGCGCGGACGGCGTCGCTCGATTGCGGCTGCGCGTCCCCGTCGACGGCCCGTCTCGCTTTTCGCTCGACCGCGAGGTGCGCGTTGAGGCGCGCCGGGCACGAGACGACGAGAACCTCAACGACTTGATCCGTATCTCGTGGAGCCCCGAAGGCAAGACGATCTTCCCTGCGTTTAGCGGTACGCTCACCGTCTGGGATGAGCCGGATGAGAAACTCAGTTACATCGAAATCGACGGCAGATACACACCACCGCTCGGCGCGACGGGGCAGGTCTTTGACGAAGCCATCGGCCGCCGAATTGCAGAATCGACCGCACGGGAGTTCCTGAAAGACGTTAAGCGCGCGATAGAAGGCGGTTCGCAGATTCCGGTCTAGTCTCTCAAGCGCGGCGTTACTCTCCCGCAAACGAGCGTTGTAAAGTCTGCAACGGCTCGAGGTTCACGCGGATCAGTCCCTGCTGCGGCCGGTCCAGGTCGATGATGAGCCCAATGACCAGAGCCAGCGTTAGTGCGAGGAGGAGCTTGGAAACGACCGCTCGCGCTGCTTGGAGCCCGAATGCGTAACCCAGCATGCTGGCCGCGATCAGCATGATCAGCACCAGCGCGAAGAACACGATGTCGGGTATGTGCGCATCAAGCACTGCGCCTTGCTCCGCGCTCAGATCGATCGTTTCGTTGAGCGCAGATACGAAGAGCGGCGTCATGGTCGAGTGCGGATCGTGGCGCGATGCTGCCATCGCGAGGGTCCACATGGCGCGCTGAAGGCGGCCCGATCGCGCAGCGACGACCGCGCGTTGTGCGGGGTCCGCAGCCGCGAGCGCGTAGTCAATCCGTTCGTCCAGATACAGACGGAGATCGGCGCGCACTGCAGCAGCGGTTGTTGCATCGAGCAAGTCGGTTCGCAGGTACGTCGTACCGATCGCGTTGGCTTCATTGATCAGCACGGTGCGCCGCGAATCGAAGCGACTCAGTCCGAGCGAAAAAGAGAAGCCGAGCAACAAGCCGAGCATGGTATACGCCGCTGCTTGCACGGCCATGGCCGGCTCCGCGCTGACACCGGCCGACCAACGCGTGCGCGCCAGCTGGCCCCCAAATTCATATGCCGCTAGAACCAAAATCAAAACGGCGAGCATGACCAGCCACGTCGGGACGACGTTGAAGGTGTTCATCGCGCCGTCACCCGCTGCGGCGGAAGCCTAAAGACCGATCTGATTCAGGTCTGCGATAATCCGTTGCGTCCGCGGACTATCCCACCAATTGACGACGATCGCCTCGAGCTCGGGCAGTAAACGTAGGTCGCTAACGTGTTTCTCGAGCGACGCGCGACTAGGGGCGCGCCGCTTCGCCTCGGCATGCAGGGCGTCGATGGTGGCGTGCGCGGCATGCTCCGGCGGAAGCGCCGAGTGCAGGCGCGCGACGAGCGCTTCGTCCGCGATCATGCCGGTCGCGTCGGCGGCTGTGACCTCTTCGCGGAGCTCGTCTCTGTGGTCTGCGTGTGACATAGGACGCACCTTCGCGCAGGCACGCCGTCGTTACTTCCAGCCCCATCACGGCGACAGGTCGGCGCCCCATCGAGCCGAACGCCGCCTGGCATTTGAGGTAGATAGCATGATCATCCAAAACGTGCACTTCGTCTTCGCTCCCGAAGAAGGCGACCGAGTCGAAGCAATGTTTCGTGAGTTACGCGATGCTTCGCGCGCGGAGGCGGGCGTCGTGTCCTTCGACGTAGCGCGAGGCCAAGACGATCCCAGCGTCTTCGTGCTATGGGAAGTCTATCGCGATCGCGCGGCTTTCGATTCACATCGAGGGGCCGAACATTTCCAGCGCCTTGTCGTCAACGGCGTGCGGCCGCTGGCGAAAACACGAACTGGAGAAATCCTTTCCCCGATCTAGGGAACGTCTGCTCGTCGCAGAACGTTGGGCGAATGATGCGAAGAATCGGCATTCTCGTTTCGTGTTGGCTTCTGGCGGCTTGTGGAGGCATGGGTGGGGCGGTTCCGCCGCAGCCGCCGTCATTCGCCGCGCGCGTGCTGCGGTTAGCCGGTACCGATACGCGCTTCACGGTTTCCGGGCGCTACATCGCACTCGACGGGGCTCGATTCTTCGTCAAGGGCGTGGACTATTCGCCGACGCCGATCGGCAAGCTCCCCAACGACCCGCCTGGTCTCGACGATCCGCTGCGCGACGGCAACGAGGCGATCTGGACGCGCGACCTTCCCAAGATTCGCGCGATGGGCGCCAATGCGATACACGTCTACAACGTCGTTCCGCCCGGACACGACCAAAACACCGGACCGATCACGAAGTTCCTGAATGCCGCCTGGAACGGCGGCGATCGGCCGGTCTACGTCATCATGAGCATCTATTTTGCAGGCGACGCGCTGAAGAATGCCGGTGCCGCG
>JASHZC010000152.1 GCA_030042755.1 Vulcanimicrobiota bacterium
GAAGAACACGACTAGGGAAGCTGTCCAGAGCTTCCCTAAAACGGAGGGAAGAAGTTGCGAACATGGGCTCGCGCTGCATTAGCACTCGCGCTGATAACGTCATGTGTTTCGGCCTGCACGAAAGTTGGCCCGTCGAGGGTTGATGGGCAGCACGCGTGGACCCGGCCCGGGGTGCTGCGCATCGGCGAAGCCTACGAACCCAAGTCGCTCAACTCCGTTCTCGACGGCAGTGCGGTCACCGGCGATCTTTCGATGTTCATCTTTTCCTACGCGGTCCGCTACGACGAGCACGGTAATCCGGTCCCCGATGCTCTCACCGAGATTCCCACCGTTGCAAACGGCGACGTGAGCAAAGATGGTAAAACGCTCGTCTACAAGTTGCGTCACAACATCACGTGGCAAGATGGCAAACCCCTCACCTGCGCAGACTTGAAGTTCACGTGGCGCTACGTCATGGATCCAAAGACGAACGTCGCCGTTACCGATGGGTACCGCGACATCGGCTCGATCGACTGTGCCACGCCCTACACGACCATCATCCACATGAAACGGCTCTACGCCCCGTTCTTGGAGCAACTATGGGGCGTCAACAGCAATGCGCCGATCTTGCCCGAGCATATATTGGCGCCGTACCTTGCCGCCGGGACACAGAATACGGCCCCGTACAACTCGATGCCGATCGGTAGCGGTCCGTTTCGCGTGATTCAGTGGGAACGCGGAACCGTGGTGCGCATGAGCGCATACCCCAACTATTTCATGGGAAAGCCGAAGCTGAACGAGATCGATTTCTATTCGGAACCCGATGAGAACACGCTCGAGACTCAGATCGAGACGCACGCGATCGACCTGCTCGCTCGCGGCACGGCAATCAACTGGCCACGTTACCAGGCGCTAGCGGAGCGTCCCGACTCGGGCCTCACGGCGATTACGGTCGATTCGTTCGTCTTCGACCACATAGACTTCAATCTGCATAACCCGATTCTCGCCGATCGCCAAGTGCGTCGCGCGCTTGCCTATGCGACCGACCGGCCGGAGATCATCGCAAAGATCATGCACGATCAAGACACGCCGTCGGATTCTCCGGAGCATCCGACGCTGACGTGGGGTTACACGACCAACACGGTTCACTACGCGTACGATCCCGCAAAGGCTCGGCAGATTCTCGATGCCGACGGATGGAAGGTCGGTCCCGAAGGCGTACGTGTCAAGGACGGTCAGCGGTTGGAGATTCTCTTGAGCACGCAAACTGAATCAACGATCGGGAAAGCATTGCAAGCGTTGCTCCAACGCGAGTGGCATGACGTCGGCGTGCAGGCCGACGTCAAGAATTTTCCGACTTCCGAGATGTTCGCAAACGGAACCGAGGCTATTCTCGAGGGCGGTCATTACGATGCTGCGACGTTCGCCTGGAGCGGCGCCTCCGATCCCGACCTCGATCCGCTCTATTCGTCCGACAATCTCGCTCCTCGCGGACAGAACAGTCTCTTCTGGGTCAATCCTGTCGCTACCGAGGCCCTATCCAACGCGCTGCAAACGATCGATCAGAGAAAGCGTAAGGCCGACTACGTTGTCTTTCAACAGCAACTCGCGCTCGACGTGCCGACGATCGTCATTGGATTTCGCAAGATGCCGTACATCTACAACGACGACATACAAGGTTTTCGCCCGTCACCGGTGATCTCACCATTCTGGAATCCATGGGAGTATTCGATATGAGACGCTCGCTGATTCTAGCACTGTCGCTCGTTGCAGCGCTCTGCGCGTGTTCGAAGGTCTCGCAAACGGGACAGGGCGGCCGTGTGAATGCGTGGACGATCCCGCACGTTCTGCGGTACACGACCGCAGAGGACGTCAATACGCTCAACCCGATGCTCGGCCAACAGGCCACGCTCGGGCTGATGTCGTCGCTGACCGCAGCATGGCTGGTAAAGTGGGACGAACACAATCTGCCCTATCCGGAGCTGGCGACGCAAGTTCCAACGCAAGCGAACGGCGGCGTAAGCCGGGACGGGCTGGCGATCACGTATCATCTTCGTAAGGGATTGCGGTGGTCGGATGGGGCGCCGCTCAACGCCGACGACGTCGTGTGGACGTACCACGCGATCATGAATCCCGCGAACAACGTCGTGAGCCGCACCGGCTGGGATCGCATCGTCAAGGTCGACGAACCGGATAAATACACGGTCGTGTTTCACTTGAGCAAGCCGTACTCGCCGTTCATCGTGACGTTTTTCTCGAGCGCCGGCGCTAACCCGTCGATTCTTCCCAAACATCTGCTCGCCCAATACCCGAACATCAACCACGTGGCGTTCAACGCCCTGCCGATCGGCGCGGGACCGTTTAAGTACAAGCAGTGGGATCGGTCGGTGCGCGTGGTCATGGTGCCCAACCCTTATTATTTCCGCGGTCAACCTAAGCTGAAAGAAGTTAATTTCGAAATCATTCCCGACCGCGACACGATCTTTACGAGATTGAAGGCACACGAGCTCGATCTTTGGGACCACGTCGGAGGCGCGTACTTCAGCCGCTTAGACGAGCTGACCGGTTACGTTGGGATCAATCCTCCCGGATACATGTGGGGACACCTCGACTTCAACGTAACGCGCCCGGCGGTTTCAGATCCGGTCGTGCGCCAGGCTCTCGAACTCGCGCTCGATCGCAAAGAGCTCATCGACAAGATCGAGCACGGCGATGCGATCCAGCAAGAGGGCGTTGCCGATATTCGCTCACCTTATTTCGATCCGAACATACGGCTCGTACCGTTTGATATCGATCGCGCGAACGCACTGCTCGATGCCAACGGATGGAAGCGCGGCCCCGACGGCGTTCGCGAAAAAGATGGCGTGAAACTCAATTTGGTCTTTGCTAGTTCGACCGGATCGCAGGACGTCGACAACCAGATCGAACTGATGCGCAGCAACTGGAAGAAGATTGGGGTGGCGCTCGACGTGCGGCGCTATCCGGCTGCGATGTTGTTTGCGGCGTATCAGGACGGAGGCATCATATATCGCGGCAACTGGGACATGGTGTTGTTCGACTGGGTCGACGATCCGATTGGCGATTTTTCATTCGTCTACGCGTGCGATCAAATTCCGCCAAACGGTCAGAACGATCTGCACTGGTGCGATCCGAAAGCCGATGCCGCGATGCGCGCTCTTTACGCGCACTACAATCAGACGCAGCGCAATGCCGACGACCGAGTTCTCTTCGCGCAGCTGGCAACGGACCGTCCCCAGATTACGCTGTTCGGCGTTCGCGAGGGGTACATTTTCAACAAGGACCTAAGGAACTTCCGGCCCAACGGCGTCACGCCGTTCGACAACTTTATGGACGTCGATATCTAAGGTTCGGGCGAACAAGAAAAGGAAGAGTGCGCAGCCGCCGAGCGCGATCGTTCGGAGCGCAGCGCTAGCCGCATGTGGCACGAGGAGCCCTGCGCTCGCGATTTCCGCGTGCCATGCTTGCGCGGCGGTTGCGTTGGCTTGTAACGTAAATCCGTGCATCGCGTCCGGCCAAACCGGTACGGGGTTGTTTGCGGCAAGCCACGCGCCGCCGGCGAGCAAGGTGACGGCGGTGCAGACGCCGATCGCGGCGCGCGACGCGAGCTGCGGCGCGACCGCAAGCGACGCTGCAATGAGCGCGCAGCCGAGTACGATGTCCTGTGGAATCGCTGCGGAGGACTGGGCGATGTCGAGCCAATTCGCGCCCGCAGCTACGATTGCCGGCAACGCAGCAGCGCGCAGCGCCGCTGGGGCTACGCGCAGCGCTACGATTGCTGGTACGAAGAGCGCCGCGAGATCCTGTCCGTGAAAGAACCCGCATACGAACGGCAGCGAGCACGATAACGCGGCAAAGCCGATTCGTTCGTCGCGCGAGCGCCACGCGGTCGAGACCGCAAAGAACGCAACGATGCAGGCTAATGCAGCGGCGATCGCGGCGGCGAGGTTCGGCGGCGCCCCAAATCCGAGAGCGACGGAGGCCGGCGTGAACTGCAGCAGCGAGCCTCGTTCGGCCCACTGGTGTGCGAGCAGCGCGCGCACGTAGGCAATCGGCCAGAGCGGTCCGGAGGCCATCGTGCCGCATACATAGAGCGCCGCCGCTGCGATGACGATGGCTGCTATGCCGTTGCGGCGACGCAGCGCCGCCAGCGTGCCAAGCGCAACGTTCGGCTGAAGCGCGAACGCGGCGAATGCGCCGGCCGCGAACGAAAGCACGCGGCGCGTGCAGATGCACAGCGCTGCTGCCGCAGAGGCGACCAGTGCGGTCTGCCCGAGCGCGAGCGCGCTGGTTACCGGTGCGAATGCCAACGCAACGAGCGCAATGCACGCGTAATCGAACGGCGTGCGTGCGTCGCCGAGCGCTGCTGCAGCGTACACGAGTGCGCCGAGCGCCACGATCAGTAATGCTTGCCACACTACCATTGCACCGCTCGCGGGAAGGCGCGCGAGGAGCGCCCACCACGGCAACGCGGCCGGAGTGCCGGCGAACGGCAGCATTGCACCTGCCGGCAAAAGTGGTTCGTGCGAAGCGATCGCCGTTGAATACGGATCCTTGCCGTCAAGCCACGTTGCACCCGCGGCCTCGTAGGCTTGAAAATCGCGCAGCGCTCCTCCAGTGGTGCCGTGCGGCCGCAGCACGGTAAACGCGAGTGCGATCAACACTGCAGCCAAGGCCGCGCATGCCGCGCGCGATGCGCTCACTTCTCGAACGTGTAGATCGCGAGGCGCTCGATGATTCCGTCGTTTCCCATCGCGTACGCAGCCCCACCAGGATAGCGCGCTTCGAATAGGTCGCTATACGCGCCGAGCTCGACCGGCATTCCTTCCATGCGACCGAAGTGCTCGGGCAACGATGTTACGGGCATGCCGACTTCGATCTCGCCAGGCACGAAACGGAAGTGCGCGTCCTGCGGGTGGAGCCGTGGCGCGCGCGCGACCTTCGGAACGTACAGCTCGGCCGCTGCGAGGCGATTCTTGGTGTAAAACAAGCTCAACAATAAGCGCGGTGCGTTCGCACCGCGCACGCCGTACGTGTGCCACCCGCGCGCCGGATAGCTGAAGCCGATGCCCAAGCAGCGTTCGACTTCGGCGCGCATCGTCGTGTTTACGCCGAGTGCAAAGGCTTCACTGAAAAGCACCACCGGTTTGTCGCAGGGCGGCGGCGGAACCGGCGATGGACGCGAGCGCTCGACGATGCTCGCCAGAATTTCAACGGCGCGCAGCATGGCGAAGTCCGGCGCGTTC
>JASHZC010000153.1 GCA_030042755.1 Vulcanimicrobiota bacterium
TGAGATGGCACGCGGAATCGATACGAAGCCGTATTTGGAATGGCTCGACGGCGTGGAGAGCGTCGCGGTGAGCCCCAATACGCCGCACGGTGTGGCCGCCATGACGCTGGCGAGGATTATCGATCGCGCCGGTTATTCGTTCGGTGACGCGATGCCGGAGGTCCACGTTCGTTTGAACGATACGCCGGGGAAGCGAACCGTGTTGCTTCCGGACGTTGCATTCTATCGTTTCGAAACTCTGCGCGCGCTGGCCCCCTCGGACCGGCTCCTGCCGAACGTTCCTCCGGAGGTGATCGTCGAGGTTCGATCGCCGAACGATCGTCCTGGTTTTCGCGAAGAGAAAATTCGACGCTACCTCGCGTGGGGATGCCCGCTCGTCTTCGACGTCGATCCGCTCCTGCGTTCGATCGCTGTGCACACGAACGGCGGCTCGCGCGCGCTCGGCCGCGACGATCGCTTCAGCGATCCGCTCGTTCCGTGGCTGGCGTTCGACGTACGCGAGGTTTTCGAACGTCTCGAGCTCTTCGGATTCTAGTTCAGCGCTCGGACGACGGCGGCGCAGTCTTCGCAGAGCGAAGGATGCTCGGGGTCGAGGCCAAGCTCGCGGAATTTCCAGCAGCGCCGGCATTTCTCGCCGTAGGCCGGAAGAATCGCAAGATCGATCTCGCCGTTTTCTAACGCCTGCAGTTCGAGTTGCGAAACGACGAGCGCTTCGCGCAGATTGTCGCCTAGCGCTGCAAGTGCTTTCGCGAGTGGCTCGGGCGCAGACAGGACGACGCGCGCCTCAAAATCGCGAACCGATTCCGAAGCCGCGACACGCGCGCGCAGGTCGCGAAGCGTTTCCCAGAGTTGACGCTCGTCGCTTTTCATTGGCACCGGCGAACCGAACGACGAATCGAAGACGCTTTCTTCGCCCAAGCGAAGCCCGGCAGGGATCTCTTGCCATGCTTCTTCTGCAGTAAACGAAAGCACGGGCGCAACGGCAGTCAGCGTGCGCTTGAGCGCATAGAGCAACGCGGATTGCGCGCTGCGACGGCGCGGGCTGTTCTCGGCACGCGAATAAAGCGGATCCTTGAGCGCATCGAAATAGAAACTCGACATCGCGCTCTCGAATTCGACGATGCGAAGATATGCATCGTGGATCGCAAATTGCCCGTACAAAGCCTTGACCTCGGCCACGAACGTGTCGGTCACACTGCACGCCAATCGATCGAGCGGCTCCATTCGTTCGCGCGGAACGATATCGGCAACGTCGAGGTCGTCGAGATTCGAGAGCATGAAGCGAATGCGGTTGCGGATGTTCCGGTAGACGCGGCCGACCTGTTCGATCACGTTCGGTCCGAAGCGCACGTCGTCGATGAATTCGACCGAGGCAGACCACAAGCGTAGGACGTCTGCGCCCCACCGATTCATCGCGTCGAGCGCGTCGATTCCCGTGCCGCGCGATTTCGACATCGGGCGCCCCTGCTCGTCGTTGACCCAACCGTTCTTGACGACGCGCTTGTACGGAGCGTCGCCTTTGATCGCTACGCCGGTTAGCAACGAGCTGCGGAACCAGCCGCGGAACTGATCGCCGCCTTCCAAATACATATCGCTCGGCCAAGGAACGTCACCGTGGCCGAGTACAGCCAGATGCGTCGTTCCGGATTCGAACCAGATGTCGACGATGTTTTGTTCTTTGTCGAACTCCGTGCCGCGACACTGCGCGCATCGAAAACCGGCCGGAAGATAGATTTCAACCGGATCTTTCCACCAGACGCCCGCGCCGAATTCCGCGAATCGCTTCGCCGCATTACGCGCAACTTGCGGATCGAGGATAGACTCTCCGCACGATCTGCAAACGACCGCGGGAATCGGAGTGCCCCAGATGCGTTGGCGCGAGACGCACCACTCGGGATGGTTTTCGATCATCTGACGCTGCCGAGTGCGCCCCCACTCGGGAACGTAATCTACCGCATCGACGGCTGCGATGGCGCGAGCGCGCAAGCGGTTCTGGTCCATCGCAATAAACCACTGCGCCGTTGCACGGAAGATCACCGGATTATGGCAACGCCAGCAATGCGGATACGAGTGTTCGTATTCCTCGAAGCGGAAGAGCGATCCACTCGCACGCAGATCTTCGACGATGTTCTTGTTTGCTTTGAAGATAAATTGACCGGCGTACGGCCCGGCTTCTTGCGTGAAGTGTCCGGAAGCATCGACCGGATTGAGGATCGGTAAGCCGTATTTCACGCCCGTATCGAAGTCATCCGCGCCGTGACCGGGCGCGGTGTGAACGGCACCCGTACCAGTTTCCAAATCGACGTAATCGGCCAGCACGATCACCGAATCGCGGTCCATGAACGGGTGTCGCACGCGCAAATCGTCGAGGCGCTCGCCGGGAAGGCTGGCCAACAGCTGCGCCTGCGCAAACGCATCCCCGAGCGCTTTGGGCGCGAGGGCCGTTGCGAGCACGAGTAACTCGTCGCCGACGCGATAGAGACCGTACGTCGCTTGCGCGCGCAAGGCAATCGCAACGTTGGCCGGTAGCGTCCACGGCGTCGTCGTCCAAATCAGAATCGATACCCGCTCAGCGTGATAAGGACCGAATGCCGCGAGCAGTTTTTCGCGTTGTTCGTCGTTCGCGGTGAAGCGCACGTAGACCGATGGCGACACCTTCGGTTCATATTCGATTTCGGCTTCTGCGAGCGCCGTTTCGTCGTGCACGCACCAGAGCGTCGAGCGCAGTCCCTTGTAGAGCTGCTTGCCTTCGGCTAAATCCGCCAACGCGTTGACGATCGTCGCTTCGAACGATGGGTCGATCGTGCGATACGGACGATCGAAGTGACCGAACACGCCCATCCGTCGACGTGCTTCTTCCTGTCGTCCGAGCCAAAAGAGCGCGCGCTCTTTGCACCGCTCGCGCAGCTCGAGCGGGTCGATCTCGTGAAAATCCTTGATGCCGAGGTGCTTGAGCGTTTCGAGTTCGATTGGCAATCCGTGCATGTCCCAGCCGGGAATGAAGTCCGCCCACTTGCCGTCGAGGAGCGCGATCTTCACGAACATGTCTTTGAGGACCATGTTCAGGAAATGGCCCATGTGCAGCTCGCCGTTCGCGTACGGCGGACCGTCGTGCAGAATCCACGGCCCGTTTTTGCGATTCGCTTCGAGCCGGCGCTCGTACGTGCGCTGCTTGTCCCACCATGCGATGCGATCCGGCTCCCGCTTGGGCAACTCCGCTTTCATCGGAAAGGCGGTCTTGGGCAAACGCAAGGTATCGCGATAGTCTCGTTCCACAGTCTCGCTCATGGGTCGCGCACCAATTCGCCGAGCACGTCGAAATTTCGTGCCGCCAGCGCCCGGATTTCGTCGATCTTTGTGAGCAAATCGGCGCTCAGGGCATCGCGCTGCGACATAAGGCGATCGACCAGCGCATCGACGGCGCCATCGGACGGCGACGGCTTTCCCGGAGTCCAGAGCGGCTCGAGCGGATAGCGCAGATCCTCGCAGAGCGCATCGACCTTAGGATCGTACGGAATTGCAAGAAACGGAACGCCGAACCGAGCCGCCAGGATCAACGCGTGAAGCCGCATTCCTACTGCAACGCGCGCGCCGCGCAAAATCGCTGCGGCGCGGCGCAAGGAGGATTCCGGAAGAAGCACCGGCGCGCTCTTGCACACGCGAATGATCGTCGTCGACACTTCGGCGTCGCTCGCACCGCCAAGCGGCAAGAACGCGACACGCACGCCGTGTTTCTCCGCCAAACGGTCGACAGCACGCGCAATCGCGCGCTGCCCGTCTTTGAGGTTCGAGATCTTGCGCACGCTTACGATGGCGTACGGATCGCTGCCGAGCCCTTCCGCCGCCAAATCGTGATCTTCGGCGGGGAGATCGTAGAGAAAGACCGGATCCGCCGTCTGCTGCACGGGGGTCTGCGGCAACAGCGCCTGCAGCACACGGCGCGAGCGCGCGTCGCGCACTGTTGCACGATCGACACCGCGACAAAAACTCCGAACGACGATGCGTCCCAAAAGATCGAGCGGACCGATCGACTGCGCGAAGATCATCGACTTACGCCGCTGGCGCACGGCTTCGCGGAGAATGCCGGCGTAATACAGGACGCTGCGCGCGCTGGTGGCGGTCTGCAAGAGTCCGCCGCCGCCTGAGAGCACGATGTCGGCGCGTGCGATTGCTTCGCGCACCGCGCGCATGTTCCAGCGCGGCGTCGCATCGACACCGTAGGCGCGCGCCGTTGCCTCGGGCGCCGCGGAGAGCACGTCGATCTGCGCCGCGGGGAATCGTTGACGCAGCTGCGTTACGATCACGTCGAGCAGTGCCTCGTCACCGAGGTTACCGAACCCGTAATAACCCGAAAGCAATACACGCACGGCGATAAATCCAAATCGCGAGGGCACCGATGATGACGCCGACGATCAACCCGTTGGCGATGCGCTGTAGCGAGATCGTTATGGGTGTGTGCAGATGCGAGAAGGTGTCGATCACGTCTCCGAGCCCCATGCCGATACCAAGTGCGAGAAGCCAGCCGACGACGCGCCGGTGCGCGGCCGTAAGCGCCGGTACGAGCATCAAGAACGGAAATCCGACAAGAAATTCCTTGAACCGCGGGCGTACGCTGAGCACGTCGGTGAGGTAATGGCGCAGCACCAACTCGAGGTGCGATGGAGCGATGTCGGCCTGATTCCCCGTGCGCATCAACACGAGCGTTCCGGCCGCAACGATGACGATGCCGGTGAAGAGCTGATAGACGAGCACGGGCGCGGAGAAAATCTGCGCAGGACGATCGACCCCGGATTTGAAGCGCCGGTCAAACAAGTACAGCACCAGCGCAATCAGCGGAGGCAGAGCGATGACGAGCTTCACGCCGCGGAATCGCTCGATCTCTTCCATCGCGAGCGGCGAGCTCATTACTCCGACCACAACCAGTGCGCCGAGCAGCGCGATCGCCGTCGCAGCGATCGTCCAGCCCAAACTGCGCACGAGCTGGTCTTGCAATCGTTCCGCCGGCTCCTCACCGAACGCCCTTGCCGTGGCGATGAACGCCGCCGTCGCGAACAACAATGCGCCAGGCAGCGCGATAATCGAACGCGCGAACACATCGTGATGAACCAACAGGCCGGCCGCATAGAGCAGGACCGTTAGACCGTACGCGGTGATGCCCAGCCACGGACGATACCAACCGTAAAGACCGAGCAGCAGCACGAAGATCGAGGGCACGGCCAGACATGCGATTCCGACGAGGATACGGTTATCGCCGCGATAGAGCGGGATCGGCGTCGCGCGCCCGAGCTTAAATCCGTGCGCTTTGAGTTGATCGGCGATCTCCTTGACCATCTCGACGTTGGTGGCTTCGATCGAAAGATTCCCATCCTTATGCAGCCACGCTCGTAGATAGACGACGCGAATGTTCCGCTCGCGCACGCCGAGCACGTAACGTCCGATGACGTCGTCGAGCGTTATCTTGTCAAGCTCGGTACGCGCGATCGCTTGTACGCGTACCGTCTGGCCGGGAATCGATCGCGCGAGCGTTTCACTGCCCTTTTGGATCTGGCTGTCGTCGTACGTTTCGATCGCGCCAAACGTGAACGGCGTATTCGATTTGGCGCCGTGTTCGCGGAAAACGGCTGCGGCGTCGTCGAGGTTATCGGGATAGCCGAATACCTCGTTGCGTAAACCGAAGAAAATCACGGTGGAAACTTTGGGATCCTGGCGCAAGACTTGATCGAACATCGCTTCGATCTGCGGACGCGCAAAGCGTTCGTCATTTTGAAAGCGCGGTACGACTAGGAGGTGGAGCCGCTTTGCCAGCGCGATTTCACCCGACGGAATACCCAAGCCGAGCGCATTGAAATAGTCGACCTGCGTGCGCACCTCGATAATCCATGGCCGCCGTGCGCGCAGTATGTGGATGCTCCTGCTCTCGAAGTGCAAGGGCAGTTGCTCGCGATAGCGCGCGTACGTTGCGGGATCGCTGACGATCAGATATACGGCGTCGCGCGAAACGCGATTCGACGTAACGAGCGATTCGAGCAATGGGTCGGACAGCGGGGACAGACGCGCCTGATTGATCAACATTGCGCCCGTCGCCGCGAACGCATCGCCGTTGTCGCCGACTTGCGAGCCGAGTTCTTCTGTGAGGGCCAGGGACGTGAGACCGGCTCGCCGCAGTGCGATGAGGAACGCAGCGGGTTCGTAATTGTAGGACCGCGCCATTTGGATGAAATCGCTGTAGTCCATCGCGATTTCGACGCGACGAGCCTGAAGCTCGGCGCGTACCCGGAACGCCGCGACGACGAGGCAAGCCAGGAGAGCAACGATTAAGATGAACGCGGCGTAGCGCGTTTTCGCGTCAGGACGGATCACGGGGGTGCTGTGTTCTCAATTGGTGGTCCGGCCACCCCCACAAAACATAAAGGCCCGCGTAGCGAGCCTTTATGCCGTCGCGTATGCGGTTGCCCGCATACCGGGTGTGGGCGACGTCTTTAACCGGTTCACAGCGAATTGCCCACATTCCATAAGCGCTGTGCGGTGGTGAGTCCTGTGCCCTCCACCATACCAGGTGATTGCGTTTCGCGAAAGTAGCTAGGCGCAATTTTTACGAGCCCTTTAGGTTTGCCAATGCGGTTGTCGGCGTTCGATAAACGCGGCGATTCCTTCTTGCGCGTCGGCAAGCTGAGCGTTGCGTACCATAACATCCTTTGTGAATGCGTATGCAGCGCTTTGGTCGAGCTCGAGTTGACGGTAAAACGTTGTTTTTCCCAAACCCACCACAGACGCGCTCGCATCGGCAATCCGATCGGCCAGTTCGAGCGTGGCCGCGCGCAGATTTTCAGGCGCAACCACGCGGTTTACCAGGCCCCATGCCAGCGCCGTCTCAGCGTCGATGGGGTCACCGGTGAGCAGCATCGCAAGCGCGCGTTTTCTCCCGATCGCCCGACTCAATGCGACCATCGGCGTACTGCAAAAGAGCCCGATGCGGACCCCGGGAGTCGCGAAGCGCGCCTGCGTCGAGGCCACCGCAAGGTCGCAGGCCGCGACCAGCTGGCAGCCCGCCGCCGTGGCAATGGCGCCGACCTCGGCGATGACCGGCTGGGGCACGGCTTCGATCCGCTGCATTAAGGCGACGCACTGATCGAAAATCTCGACGTACTCGGCCTGGGTCCGGCCCTGGAGCTCGTTCAGGTCGTGGCCGGCGGAGAATGCCGGACCCTCTCCGGCGAGGGCGATCACGCGGACCGTTCGATCCTCGCCCAGCCCGGCGAGATCCGCCTCGAGCTCGCGCATCATATCCAGCGAAAGGGCGTTTCGCTTTTCCGGGCGGCGCATGGTGACGATCGCGGTCGTCCCCTCGCGCTCGACGGTGACCTGGTCTGACGCCTTAATCATGACTTTACACTACCCCCTGATCCGACTACGGCCTCGATTTTCGCCATCTTAAGCGTTTCGTCGTCTCAGGCGAGGAAGCTTTATCGCCGTCTTGTGCGAGGAAGAGGGGGCCGAAGTGTGCAGCGGCACAGGAGGCCCGCTTCTGACGACGCAAAAGACGGCGAGAATGGGCGATGCAGGGCTCGAACCTGCGACCTTTGCCTTGTAAGGGCACTGCTCTCCCAGCTGAGCTAATCGCCCGCAACCTGAGGCCCGCTTGCTGGCCCGGATGCTTCATGTTTCTACACGAAGGAGCGGCACAGCCTCGTTTGCTTTCATTGTTTGCGAGGTAAATAGAATGCGATGACTCCGAACTTTCGGGCCGGTTTCACCGGCGAGCGTCGTAATGTGCCGCTCGCCAGAAATGCAATTGCGAGTTTTGCGCGCATTTGCGGATTCTCGCTCGAAGAGGTCGCAGATATTCG
>JASHZC010000014.1 GCA_030042755.1 Vulcanimicrobiota bacterium
GTCGTGCGGGCGTACGTGTTGTTAGCAACGCATGGCGAAAGCGGAGAAATCTATAACGTGTGCAGCGGCGTCGCGCGTTCGATTCGCGACGCATTGCGCGAGTTGATTCTGGCCGCGCACGTGCCGGTGGAAGTCCGCGACGACCCCGAACGTCTCCGGCCGTCAGATGTTCCGCTCTTTGTCGGAGACGCAACGAAGCTGCGCGAGGCGACCGGATGGGAGCCGCGCATCCCGTTTGCGGTGTCGATACGGGATATCTATCGCGCCGCCGCCAAGAGCTAGCGCAATGGACGACCCAAAGAACGTCGATCTGCAGGCGCTCGTTTTTAAAAACCGCGGGCTGCTGCTCTCGATTCCGGCAGTGGCACTTGCGGCGTTCGGCAAGCCGAGTGCGACCGGCGTCGCATTGGGCCTACCGCTCGCGATTGCGGGAGAGCTCGTGCGCTGTTGGGCCGTTGGGTATTCGGGCGTTACGACGCGCGGAGATGAGGTCGAAGCTCCGCATCTCGTGACGGCCGGACCGTATGCCTACGTGCGCAATCCCCTCTACGTTGGCAATTTCATCACTGCTCTCGGATTCGCCATCGCTTTCACCGGAAAGAATACGCTCTCAGGTAAGCTTGCGTTGATCGGCGGATCGCTGGGCGCCATGCTTGGGGTGTACGCGGCGATCGTGCCGCACGAGGAAGCATTCTTGCGTTCGCAATTTGGTGAAGCGTTCGATCGCTATTGCGAACGAGTACCTCCCGTGATTCCGCTCTCGCAACCCGCGCCCGACGGCGAGGGCACGTGGGATCCGAGCGTGATTCGTGACGCCGAGAGTCGCACGTTTGCGACATTCGGAGCGATGCTTGCCGTGCTCGTCGTGAAAACCTTGCGGGCCTAGCGCGCGTGTCATGTCCTCACGCCGGCGACTCACACTTGCGTTAATCCTATCCGCCGCCGTCGCGGTGCTGGAGTTCTGGGGCGGCGCGATTTCCCGCAGCCTTGCGTTGACGACCGACGCAGTGCACGTGTGCATCGACGTGTTCGCGATGGCGGTCGCACTCATCGCGGCGCTTGGCGCGACGCGTCGAGCGAATCGACGAAAAACCTTTGGATACGGTCGCATCGAAGTATTGGGCGCGCTAGTGAACGGCGCGATCTTGCTGGCTGCAACCGGCGTCATCGCGTACGAAGCAATCCTGCGATTTCGCGTGCCGACCGTGCCACATGGGACGACGATGACGCTCATCGCTGCAATCGGTCTGGCGGTCAACGTCGTGATTGGACTCACGCTGCACGAACACCGCGAGAATCAGAACGTTCGCGCCGCACTCATGCACGTTGCAGGTGACGCGCTCGGTGCGATAGCCGTAATTATCGGTGGCATCCTCATCAGTTTGACCCATGCGGGCTGGATCGATCCCTTGCTGTCGCTTTTTGTCGCTGCGATTATCGTTGTTGGCGTCGTAGGCATCATTCGCGATGCGGGCGACGTCCTGCTCGAAGGCGCTCCGCCGGGCATCGATACGGCCGAGGTTGAATCGCAGATTCGCGGCATCGGCGGCGTCGCCGGCGTACACGATTTACACGTCTGGACCATCGGCAGCAGCTCGCGTGCGCTTTCGGCGCACGTGCTCTTGGGAGATGGACAGCTGAACGAGGGGGGCCGGATCTTGGAGCGCTTGCGCGACGTCGTACGCGATCGTTACGGCATCGGGCACGTGACCGTCCAACTGGAAAGCGAGCACTGCGACCCCGGTGGCATTATCGTCTGCCACGCCGATCAGCCCTGAGGAACAAGAGTCGAAAAGGAAAGTAAAGGCCGCACCCTTTCCGAATTATCGCCGGGTTATGGCTACTATGGATTCGCAGACCGTTATTCTCTCAACCGCTCGGACGCCGTTCGGCAAACTAGGCGGCGCACTCGCTTCGCTCGACGCCACTACGCTGGGAGCCACGGCTTTAGTCGCAGCGCTCGCGCGTTCGGGCGTCGATCCTTCAGATATCGAGCACGTTGTTTTCGGTGAGGTGTTGCAAGCAGGCGTAGGGCAAAACCCGGCTCGGCAAGTCCTCTTTAAATCGGGTTTGGCCAAGACCGTAACCGCGGAAACGTTGAACAAAGTTTGCGCGTCAGGTTTGCTCGCGGTAGCGACGGCAATGCGCCTGATAAACACCGGCGCAAATCGCGTCGTAGCAGCGGGCGGCATGGAGTCGATGTCGAACGCGCCTTATCTCCTCAAGGATGCGCGCAGTGGATATCGCTTCGGCGACGGCAAGTTGATCGACGACATGATCTATGACGGGTTGTGGGACCAATATTTTCCGATGACGATGGCAACGCAAGGCAGCATCGTTGCCGGCGAGCTCGGACTACCGCGCGAAGATCAGGATCGCTTTGCGTATGAGAGCCATCATCGCGCGCACGCGACGCACGAAGCGGGAAAATTTGCCGACGAGATCGTCCCCGTGCGCGTCGCGACAAAGGCAAAGGGCAAAGTCGTGCTCGATGCGCTTCCCCAGCGCGGTAAGGTCCGCGTGCCGGCCGCCGTGGGCGGTGGCAAGGGTCTGTGGGATCACGAGCCGTCGGCAAAATTCACGCTCGACTACGCGGCGTGGGCGCCGTTCGTCACCGGCGACGCGCCATTCACGCTCGTCGATCGTGACGAGCCGGTGCGCACCGACGCAAGTCTCGATGCCATGGCAAGGCTCAAGCCGCTCGAGAAAGACGGCACCGTAACCGCGGGTAATGCACCCGGCGTAAACGACGGCGCAGCGGCACTCGTCTTGTCCGACGCTTCGTACGCTCGCGAGCACGGCTTCGAAGCGCTCGCTACAGTTATTGGTCACGCGACCGTGGGCTGGGACTCTCCCTACCTCTGCTTCACGCCTGCGATGGCTGCCCAGAAGTTGATGGATGCGCACGGCTTGACCGTCAGCGACATCGCGGTTTGGGAGATCAACGAGGCGTTTGCCAACGTGGCGATCACGTCAGCGCGCAATTTGGGTATCGGCGAAGAGAATATCAATCTGTTCGGCGGTGCGATTGCGATGGGCCACCCGATCGGCGCGTCGGGGGCGCGCCTCGTCGGCACGTTGGTGAATCAGCTGCGTCAGCGCGGCGGCGGATACGGTATTGCGTCGTTGTGTTCCGGCGGCGGCCAGGGCGATGCGCTGCTGGTGAAGGTTTGATCGACTCAAACACGCGCGCCCAGTTCGATCTCACCGACGAGCAACGACAAATTGCAGCGCTCGCCGCAGAGATCGCGCAACGCGAGATTGCGCCTAACATCGCGCAATGGGATCGCGATCATACCTTCCCGCGCAAGCTCTTCACGACGCTAAACGACGCCGGCATCATGGGCATTGTCGTGCCCGAAGCCTATGGCGGAGTTGGCGCGGGATACGTCGCGTACGCTCTTGCGGTCGAAGAGCTGGCACGCGTCGACGCGGGAAGCGCGGTGACGCTCTCGGTGCATTCGATGATAGCGTCCGCGCTCGTGCGGCTTGGAACGCACGAACAGAAGAGTACATGGCTTCCTAAGCTCGCAAACGAAGATACGATCGCAGCGTTCGCGCTTAG
>JASHZC010000154.1 GCA_030042755.1 Vulcanimicrobiota bacterium
ACGGGTACACGACGGCAAGCCGCAGGCCGTGGCTAGGATCGTCCGCGTTACTTCGCCTGGACCGTGAATCCGAGCTGCTCGAGCACCCTCACCGCACCGCTCTTCCCGCCTTCGAAGTCGCCCGAATTCAGCTTGTGGCCTGTCGCGAATTCATAGGCCGTGCCCAGAATAGCCTTTGGCGGATACGTACGCTTCTCCCAAACAAGATCGTACGTTGTCGTCGGAGCAAAACCGTGTTTGGCAAAAAACTGTTCTGCGCCTAGCTTGTCGTACTCGTGTATCGCACGAACGACGTGCTCGCGAGTTACTTTATCCCACGTAATCATACGCTCTTTCCTCAGACAGCATAGCGCGCGATGAGTTGATTGGCGACGTCGTCGAGATCGGTCCCCACCACCTCGGGCTGCGGTCCGACGCCGAGGACGTCGTTCCCCGGGCGCTTGATGAGCGCGGCATGCCAGCCCGCGCCTAGAGCACCAATCGTATCCCACGTGTGCGACGCAATCAGAAGCATATCGGCCGGTTTGGTTCCGAGCTGCGACTCGACGTAAGCATACGCCTCGTGGGACGGTTTGTGATGGCCGACTTTATCGACGCTGAAGCGTCGCTCGAATCTATCGGCGATTCCTCCGTGCTCGAGTTGGCGCGTTTGAACCTCGAGCAAATTGTCCGTCAGCGTAAAAAGACGGAAGCCGGCGTTGCGCAGCTTATCCAGGGCTGCAGGAACTTCGGGGTGAGGCGGCATCGTAGCGAATGCGTTCGTCCAGTCCGCTTTGTCGCCGTCCGACACCGTAAGGCCGCGCGTCTTCGCCAACATGGCCAGCACGGCCGCGCCGATATCGGTGAAAGGCACGTAGACGCCGGCCAGCGTTAACGCCTCCGAATATAAGATGAGGTCCGCGAACCACAAGCGCATCATTGCGCCATCGTCAAAGATACGGTTAAAGATCGGCGTGATCGACTCCAAGTCGAGAAGCGTTTCGTTGACGTCGAACGTTATCAGCGGAAGTTGCGCTGCCATCGATGAGCTCCTTGTCCTAGTGTGCCGGCATGGTGGGGTTCATCCACGTTGTTCCATCTGCGTATCTCACGCGCAGGGGCACACACTCGGCCGTGCTCCCGGCTGGGGGCACCGCCGAATCGGCGATTCCGTACGCGTGCATGATACGAGCGTTAGGAGCAAATGACCCCTGGTCACGAACGACAGCTAACAGCTTGCCGTCGGCAACCAGACCAAACTCGACCGTGTCGATCGGAGCGTTCGAAGCGTTGACGAAGTCGACCAGCGCCATCGCCGGTAGGCCAGGCTGCAAAATCATCTTCGTGAATGGGCCCATGTACGAAGCTTCGGGCCGAGCGGGGCTCGCGACGCACCCATCCACGCGTATGACGTCGGCAGCAGCCGGCGCCGCGGCGATCGCCGCCGGCAAAGCCGCAACGAGCCCCACGCCGAACATTGCGAGAAAACAAACCTTGATGTTCATCGTTACCTCCTCAAAGGCCAAAGATGCTCACGCCATCGCGACTGAGCGTTGAGCAGCAAAGAACTCGGTAATCGCGGCAGCAATCGCTTCGGAATGCGTCTCGGTCGCGAAATGCCCGGCATCCAAGAAGCGAACCTCGGCGCTACGAATGTCACGTTTGAACGCCTCGGCGCCTGCCGGCAAGAAGAATGGGTCGTTGCGGCCCCAAACGGCGAGCAGCGGCGGTTGGCTGTCACGGAAGTATTGCTGGAAAGCTGGATACATTGCGACATTGCTCGCGTAATCGAGCAGCAGATCGAGCTGAACTTCGTCGGCTCCGGGTCGAGCCAAGTAAAAGTTGTCGAGCGAGTAACCATCGGGTGACACCAGCGACGTGTCCGGAGCGCCTTGCGTGTATTGCCATACGGTCGTTTCCGGTTTGAGAAACATGCGAAGCGCGTCTCGATTTGCCTGGCTGGGATCTTTCCAGTAGGCTCGAATTGGATTCCATCCTTCGCTCAAGCCCTCGAGGTATGCGTTACCGTTCTGAGAGACGATTGCAGCGATTCTCTCCGGATGTTTGAGCGCCATGCGAAGTCCTACCGGCGCGCCATAGTCAAAGATGTACAACGCAAAGCGCTCAAGGCCAATGGCTTCAGTAAAGCGCGTCATGACGTCCGCGATATTCTCGAACGTATACGAGAACTGGTCGCGAGCCGGCATGTCGGACTGCCCAAAGCCCGGGAAATCCGGCGCGACGACGCGGTACCGCTCGCTGAGAACCGGTATAAGACCGCGGAACATGTGGCTTGCACTAGGAAAGCCGTGAAGTAACAGAATCGTGAATTTGTTGCCACCGGCTTCGCGATAGAATATCTTGGTGCCGTTGACGTCGATGTGGCGGTAATGAATTTCGTTCATGAGGTACGACCGCTTTCGGAGAGTAGCGATTGGTTAAAATCCAGCTCAGGCAGCGCCAGAGCGAAGAGAGTCGCTCGTTCGCGAGCCGATAGCATAAGAATTGCGGCAAGACGATCCAAGAGAAAGATCGATACGCGACACGGCCTTTCGGATTCGAGCATGCCGTACCAATGGCGG
>JASHZC010000155.1 GCA_030042755.1 Vulcanimicrobiota bacterium
GCGAGAGATATGCGGGAACCAGCGGGAGGACGCATGGAGAGACGAAGGAAACGAGCCCGGCTAGAAATGCGATGCCGACCGTGATGTGCGTCGACGACGTCATATTAGAGAGTGTTCGTGATTCAGCATTGGTTTAACTATCCGACAAATGTCGACCCTATAGCGATCCACCTGGGATTCCTGCGGATCCACTGGTATGGGATCGCATACCTGGCAGGCTTCGTCGCAGTATACCTGTGGATGAGCCGCCCCGCCGGGCGAGCTCGCCTGGGGCTGACGAGGGAGCAGATCCAAGACTTTCTCTTTTACGCTCTGGTCGGGGTCTTGGTTGGGGGTCGAACGTTTTTTGTCGTCAACGACATCATCTCCAAACACGATCTCTCTTTTTATACGAGCAACCCGCTGAACGTCATCGCCGTCTGGAACGGCGGGATGGCCTTCCATGGCGGAATGGTCGGCGTCTTGATCGCGATATGGCTTTTCGTAAGAAAGCATCCGCAAGTCAAATACACGGTGCTGGGCGACGAAGTCGTCGTTCTGCTGCCGATCGGCATTACGCTTACGCGGATCGTAAATTTTATCAATGACGAGCTGTGGGGCGACGTGTGCAACCCCGATCGACCGTGGTGTATGCTCCCGAATCGCCCCGGTGACGCCGAGATCTGGGGGACGGCCTACCGTCACCCCGCGCAACTGTACGAGGCCGTGCTCGACATCCTCACGTTGCCGATTTTGCTCTTCATCTACAAGCGCCGTCCTCCCGATGGCGTCGTGGGCTGGAGCTGGTTTCTGATGTACGGCATAACGCGCAGCATCGCGGAAATGTGGCGGTATGCCGATTTCCATCTCGGCCCGATCACCGGCGGGCAACTCTATGCTTTGCCGATGATTCCGATCGGCATCGTCGGCCTGTGGTACTGTCACCGCCGCGCGCGCCGCACCGACGTCACCGAGGTACTGCGGTAGTCGCATGAACGGCTCGTTCGCGCAGCGCCTCCAGGCGTTGCGCGCCCAGATCGACGCGCAGCTGCAGGAGGTCGGGCGAACGCCGGGCAGCGTCCGAATCGTCGGCGTCAGTAAGAAACAGTCCGCGGCTGCCGTCGCGCGCGCAGCAGCGGCCGGGCTCGATGCGGTCGGCGAGAACTACGTGCAAGAGGCGCAGGCAAAGTTCGCCGACCCCGCGCTCGCGAACGTACGGCTCGAGAAGCATTTCATCGGCCACATTCAAACCAACAAGGCGAAGGCGATCGTCGATACGTTCGATGTGGTGCAAAGCGTCGATCGGTCCGAAGCGGCGCGCGCACTCAGCCGAGCGGCGGTTCGGGCCGAGCGGGTGATGCCGGTACTGCTCCAACTCAACGTCTCTCCAACCGAGCGTTTCGGCTGCCCGCCGGAGGAGGCCGCATCGCTCGCCGAGCTCATCGCGGGCGAACCGGGCTTGCGGCTTGACGGCGTGATGGCGATCGGGCCGCTGGGAGCTGATTCTCATGAAATCCTTACGGCCTTCGAGCTGGCTGCCAAGACGTTTGCCCGGGTTGGTGGAAGTACGCTCTCAATCGGCATGTCGGGGGACTGGCGCGAAGCGGTTCGCGCCGGCTCCACGATGGTGCGCATCGGAACGGCTCTGTTCGGGGAGCGCTTGTAAAGAAGATGAGCATGTTCAGCAAACTTGGTTCGTTCTTCTCGATCCGCGATGAAGAAGACGAACTCTACGACGACGAGCCGGCTACAACCGCGCGAGTCGTTCCGCTTTCCAACGCCGGGCGGCGTGGCGGCGTATCGGTAAGCGTTTATTCACCGCGCGGTTTTCAGGACGTCGTCGAAATCGCCGACGCGCTGCGCAACCGGCAAGTCGTGATCATCAACCTGCAAAATGCCGATCGTGGTCTTTTGCAGCGTGTCGTTGATTTCACGTCGGGCGTTGGGTACACGATCGACGGCAAGATTCAAAAGCTCGCCGAAGCGATCTACCTCGTCGTTCCGGCGGGAGTGACGATCAATGCTGCCGGTTTGCGCGACACGATCCTCGGCGACTCTTCGTTCGATTTCATGACGAGCCGCAGCTGAAACGCACAAGAAGGAAGCGTTCGTGGAAAAAATCACGCCCGTCGACATTCAGCACAAGCAGTTCAAGAAGGTCTTGCAAGGATACGATCGCGCGGAGGTGGATCAGTTCCTCGACGAAGTGATCGAAACGCTGGAAGACGATGCGCAGCATCGCGCTGCGCTCGAGGCTGAGATCGCCGATCTAAGAGAGCGAATCAGCCACTTCAAAGCGATGGAAGAATCGCTGCAAAACACGCTCGTGCTGGCGCAGCGAACGGCCGATGAGGTCAAAGCATCGGCGCACAAGGAAGCCGATCTGATCCGCGAGCAGGCGCGCTTGGCTTCGGAGAAAGAGATCGCGTCGTATAACGATGCGATTGCGGAGGTCCGGCGCGAGCATCAGCGAGCGATCGAGGCGTCCGAAAAATCCAAGAGCGAACTGCGCAGCTTGTTGATGACGCACCTTTCGTTGCTCGACGGCGTGCAGCAACAACTGCAGCCGCAGCCGCAGGCGCCGGCGCCAACGCCTCAACCGAGTCGCGACGAGGACGCATCTCACAATGCCGCCCATAACGAAACGACGCGGCTCGAGGTCTATTAGCGCCGGAACCTATGACAAACAATCGTCTCGTAAGCGCGCCGGCGCGCATCGGCGCCGTGGGCCTCTACGTGCCGCAGCGCGTCCTCACCAACGCCGACTTCGAGCGAACGTTCGACACGAGCGACGAATGGATCGTTCAGCGCACGGGAATCCGCACGCGCCGCGTCGTTGCCGAAAACGAGTATGCGAGCGATCTCGCGATCGGTGCCGTCGACGATTTGCTGGCGGAGAACTCGCGCGTCGATCTGGGGACGATCGATTATCTCATCGTTGCATCGACCACGGCGGATTATGTGTATCCAAGCCTTTCGGCGATGCTGCAAGAGCACTACGATCTGCCAAAGAGCACCGGCGCAATCGACATCGCGACGGCGTGCGCGGGCTTCGCGTACGGCATCAACCTCGCGTGCGGCCTCATCGCGAGCGGCGAGTGCGATCGCGTGCTCGCGATTGCCGCCGAGGCGTTGACCCGATCTGTCGATTATACGGACCGCTCGACAGCCGTGCTCTTCGGCGACGGTGCGGCCGTTGCGCTCATCGAGCGGAGCGACGTCCCGCAAATCCTCGGCATGAGCCATGGCTCGGACGGAGCCGGCGGAAGATTTCTCTATCGCACGGGCGTGCGCGTCGATATCAACGGTTCGATCGACGAATCACGGCTGCTGCGTCAGAATGGTCGTGAAGTTTATCGCTGGGTGATCGAAAATATACCGAACGACATCGACCGCGTGCTCGATCGTTCCGGATTAACCCTCGATCGGATCGACTGGTTCGTTCCGCATAGCGCGAACGCGCGAATGATCGAGGCACTTGCCAAGCGGATCGGCTTTCCTATGGAACGCACGCTGGTTTCCGTTTGCGAGTACGGTAACACATCCGCAGTGAGCATTCCGCTGGCATTGTTTCCCGCGATGCGTGACGGTCGCGT